>NZ_JBIAXP010000009.1:0-275469 GCF_042896795.1 Kitasatospora sp. NPDC001261 | reverse complement strand
CGGTCCGACAACCGCTCACCCGCAGGCGACTTGACCTGCCCCACCCTCGCCACACCACACCCAACGAGCCAAAGCCATCAAAGTCACTGGCATTGGTCCTAGGACGGCCACCAGCACAGGCCGATGAAGCGCTTCATGCGCCCCACGGTAGCGGCAGTCAGTCCTCCACGACCAGTGCCGGGGTGTCCTTGTGCAGCGTCTCGCCGCGGAGGAACTCCGGCCGGATGAAGCCGTACCAGGTCATCAGGCCCGCGCCGAGCAGCAGGATGCCGACGCCGATCACGAAGACCGAGCCGATGCCGAAGACCGAACCGCTGCCGTAGTCGGGGGCCCAGGCGTCGGTGAGGGTCTGGAGGAAGACCGCGGTGAGCAGCACGCCGCCGACGAACGGGGCGACGCCCTTGAGCAGCAGCGCGCGGACACCGGTGCGCAGCGAACCGCGGAAGTACCAGACGCAGGCGAAGGCGGTCAGCGCGTAGTAGAAGCAGATCATCAGACCGAGCGCCAGGATGGTGTCCTGGACCACGTTCTCGCTGATCAGGCTCATCCCGACGTAGAAGACCGCGGTGGCGATGCCCGCCGCGACGGTGGCGTAGCCGGGGGTGCGGAAGCGCGGGTGGACGGCGCCGAAGCGCGGCGGCACGGCGCGGTAGGCGCTCATCGCGAGCAGGGTGCGGGCCACCGGGATGAAGGTGGTCTGCAGGCTGGCGGCGGCGCTGGCGACGACGGCCAGGAAGAGCAGGATGCTCCACGGCGAGCCGAGCACCGGACGGGCCAGCGCGGAGAAGACGTTGTCGGCGGTGGCCGGGTTGCCGAGGCCGTTGCCGGTGCTGCCGACGCCCGCGAACATCTGGGAGGCGATCGCGACCAGCAGGTACGAGCCGACCAGGGTGACCATCGAGATCATCGCGGCGCGGCCGGGGGTCTTGGCGCTGCCCTGGGTCTCCTCGTTCATGGTCAGGCAGGTGTCCCAGCCCCAGTACATGAAGATCGACAGCGACAGCCCGGCGGTGAACGCGCTGAACGAGCTGACCTCGAGCGGGTTGAGCCAGGAGAAGGAGAAGCCGATCGAGTCGGGCAGGTCGCCCGAGGCGGCCTTCCCGATGGCGATGACGGAGAAGAGCAGCAGCACGGCCAGCTGGAGGCCGACCAGGCTGTACTGGAACCACTTGGTCGCGGTCATCCCCCGGTAGCTCATCGCGGTGGCGCCGGCGATCAGCAGGACCACGGTGAGCAGGTGGACGGCCTTGTTCTGGTCGAGTTCGGTGACCCAGCTGCTGCCGGTCATCTCCCCGAGCATCAGGTACAGGAAGTCGGTCGCGACCCCGGCCAGGTTGGAGAGCACGATGATGGTCGCCACCGTCAGGCCCCACCCGGCCATCCAGCCGACCCGGGGACCGAAGGCCCGGACGCCCCAGGTGAAGGACGTGCCGCAGTCCGGGAAGTCCTTGTTCAGCTCCTTGTACGCGAACGCGACGAGCAGCATCGGCAGGAAGCCGGCCAGGAACACCGCCGGCATCTGCACCCCGACCGCGGTGACGGTCGGGCCGAGTGTGGCGGTCAGGCAGTAGACCGGGGCGACCGTCGAGACGCCCAGCACCACACTGCTCAGCAGGCCGACGGAACCGCCCCGTAGACCCTTGTCCCCCGCTCCCCCAGCGGTCCCCTGATCGACGGGGACCCCACCACTGATGCCACTGACCGGGGCACCCTGCGGAGCGCCGGGCGCCATTGCCCGGCCGCTGCTCGTGTGCTCTGAGAGCTGCTGATCAAACACCAGCGCACCCTAGAGGCGGGCGTGGAAGGTTGAGTAGACCAACCCTTGGTGATCTAAACCACTTGCTTCGATTCGTTCTCGTGACGGCTGTTCGGGTGGATGTATTTACGGCTTGTTAACCCATGTACCTTTGTTTCAAAGGAGTTGGGCCAAGAAAATTTCTCCCTTTTGCCAAGGTTCGACCAGGTTTGCCCCCCGGCCCGGACGGGCCACTCCCCCCACCGCTCCCCGAGTCGGATAGGTTTGCCTAACCTAATTTCGATCGTGAAAGGAGCGTCGCGTGCCCCCCACCTCCGACGACCCGGTCCTCTCCCCCCGCACCTCCGGCCGTCGCCGGTTCCTCACCGCCGGGATCGCCGGCGGGGCGGTGCTCGGCCTCGGCGGACTCCTCACCGCCTGCGGCAGCTCCGGCGGATCGGGCGGGTCGGGCAGCAGCGGTTCGACCCCGGCCGGCGGCGGCTCCTCCCCGAACCAGAAGTCGGTCAAGCAGGGCGGGGACGACTACGCCGCCGTGATCGAGAGGATGAAGGGCTTCGGCACCGACGCCGCCCCCGGCGTCTACCCGCGCACCCTCAGGCACGCGATGGGCGAGACGGTGCTCCCGGCCAGGCCCACCCGGGTCGTGGTGCTGGACACCGGCGAGCTCGACAACGTCGTCGCCCTCGGCATCCAGCCGGTCGGCATCGTGTACACCGACGGCTCCAAGTCCCTGCCGTCCTACCTCAAGGACAAGGCCGGCAGCCCCGCCGCCGTCGGCACCATCAACAGCCTCAACCTGGAGGCCATCGCCGCGCTCAAGCCCGACCTGATCCTCGGCAGTCAGCTGCGCGCCCAGGACCAGTACGCGCAGCTCTCCAAGATCGCGCCGACCGTCTTCTCGCTGCGCCCTGGCTACCCCTGGAAGCAGAACTTCCTGCTCAACGCGAGCGCGTTCGGCCTGGAGGCCGAGGCCAGGACACAGCTCGACGCGTACCAGGCGGCCGCCGCGGCGATCGGCGCGAAGCTCGGCGACAAGCGGCCCACCATCACCCCGCTGCGCTTCATGCCGGGCCGCACCCGGCTCTACGCGGAGCTCTCCTTCATCGGCACCATCCTCACCGACGTGCCGCTGCCGCAGCCCGCGATCGAGCAGGTCAAGGAGCTCGCGGTGGAGGTCAGCCCGGAGCAGATCGACAAGGCCGACGCCGACTGGATCTTCTACGGCGTGTACGGCAGTCCCAGCTCGACCAACCAGGACGCGGTGCTCGGCGGCGCGCTCTGGAAGACGCTCGGTGCGGTCAAGTCCGGTCAGGCCCGGCCGGTTTCGGACGAGACCTGGTTCCTCGGGCTCGGCGTCATGGCGGCGAACGTGGTGCTCAACGACCTCAAGGGCTTTGTCGCGCCCGGCAGTTGAGCCAGGCAGGTGAATCCGCCGGGTGAGTCCGTCGGGTGAGCCCGGGTGTGAGCCCGGAGTGAACCCGGCCGGCCGGGCCTGGTCGGCGTCGGCGGGCGGAACGGGGCGGCGTTCCGGTCGTACGGCAACAGTGCCCGCCCGGCGCCGTCTTGGGCGATCCCCGGGTGGGCCCCGGGTGGGCCCGCGACGGTCCCCGGGTGATTCCGTGGTGGTACCGCGGCGGTGTCGCGGTGGTATCGCGCACACCACCGGGTTGGACGCTTGGAGCTGATCGCGTGGTGCGGGAGGATCGTCGGGACCGTTTCCCGAAGGGCCCGCAGATGACCTCGCTCCACCCCGCCGCAACCGACCCGTCCCTGCCCGGCCCGCCCCGGGACAGCGCCGGATCCTCGCCCCCGCCCGCCCCGACCGGCCCGCCCGGCTCGCCCGGCTCGCCCGTACCGATGTGCTCGATCGCGACCGCCACCGAGCCCGGTGCGGCCGCGCCCGGCACCCCGGAGGCGACGGCCCGCCCCGACTCGGTGCCGCAGCCGCGCAGCCGGTACGACGCGGAGGCTCCGCCCGTCCTGCCCGCGGCCGCTCCGGAGGCCGGTGGCGGACCGGCGGACGGCGACCGGACGGACGGCGACCCGCACGACGATGATCCGACCACGGCACGGCTGCGGGCGGCGTTCGCCGAGCGGCTGCGGGCCGCGCACTTCCAGGGCCGCTCCGTCGCCGAGCTGGCGGCCGCGTGCCGCCGACCGGTCGCGGAGGTGCGGGCCCTGCTCGGCCTCGACGCGGAGGCCGAGGACGGGTTCGTCCGGTTCGGGCCCGCCACCGCGACGGCGGAGGGCGGCCCGTCCGTCCCGGCGCAGCGCCCGGCGCACGAGGAGCCGCGGATCCTGGGATCCCGGCGGCCGTCACCCTCCCGGCGCCTGCGCCGGATGCACCCGCAGGCCTCCCGGACAGGGCAGGAGGCGACCGCACGGGAGACGGCCGCGTCCGGCCCGACCGGGCCGGCCCTGCCGGGGGCCACCGGACGGGTGGGCGAACCCGCCGATGCGGCGGAAGTGGCGGCGCGGACGCCGTCGTTCGGGACTGGCATCGGGGGTGGGGCCGGCGCTGCCGCTCCTTCTGCTGTCGACACCGGTGCCGTCGACGCCGCTGCCGTCGGACCCGCCGCAGCGGTCTCGTGGGCCGAACCGCCGCTCGGCATCCTGATCGGCGGCAGCCCCGGGCCCGCCGAGGCCCTCGGCCGACCGGAGGAGCGCGCACCGGTCCGCGTGGCGGCCCAGCCGATCCGGGTCGGCCGCGGCACCTGCCTGGTGGTACTGCCCTCCTGGCGGCCCGCCATCGCCGTCTCGGTGCCGACCGAGCAGCTGCTGTCCGCCACCGGGCTCGACCTCGAGCAGCTGGCCGGCGCCCAGCTGACGGTGCTGATGAACCCCGCCGCACTGCACGACCGGGAGCTGGAGCTGCACGGCTGGGAACCCGGTCCGGCCGGGCGGCCCCGGCGCGGCGGGCGCACCTGACCGCTCCGCCGGGCCCGTTCGGCGACTGGCCGAGCGGGCCTGGCGGGCTTGGCCGGCCTGGTGGGTCTGGTGGGCCGAGCAGGTCTGGCGGACTTGGCGGACTCGGCGGGCCTAGCGGGTGGCCGGGGCGTTCGGGATGTACCCGAGGTCGACGGGCACCGGCGGCCGCCCGTCCACGGCCCAGCCCGTACGGACCGAGTCCAGCAGTTCCGGCAGCGCGGGCGGCCAGAGCGCGTCGGCGTTCTCGTCGGCGAGGTCGGCCGGGGTCCACCAGCGCCAGTCCAGGATCCGGTCGACGGCGTGCACCGCGCTGACGTCGCCGACCGGACCGCGGTGCGGGCCGCCGGTGAGGTAGATGTGCTCGTGCTGGCGGACCGGGGTGCCGTGCCAGGTGAAGTCGTGCTCCCAGGTGCAGAGCAGCGGGCCGGGTTCGAGGTCGCTCCAGCCCGTCTCCTCCCACAGCTCGCGCCGGGCGCCGTCCCACGGGGTCTCGCCCGGTTCCAGGCCGCCTCCCGGCATGGTCCAGTGCACGCCGACCTCGTCGTTGTCCGAACGGAGCAGGAAGACCGAGCCGTTCCCGTCCAGGACCACCGTGCGGGCGGCCTGCCTCGGCCTGCGTTTGCGGGGGCGCAGCAGATTTCGCATCGGGTCACTCTCCCAGCGACCGTCCGGGGCCGTCGAGCGGTTTCGGCACTCCGGTCGGGTGCACGAGCCGGCCGGTCCGTCGTGGCGGGCGCCGGGCCCACCGGTCCGCCGTACCCTGACGGCCATGCCCGCACCCGCGATCATCTTCCCCGCCGATCCGCTCAACCCGCGCCGGCCCGACCCGCACTTCGCCTGGGAGGCCAGGACCCTGCGGGAGTTGGGCGGCGAGCTGCACCTGGTCGACCACGACGGGCTGCTCGCCGGGCGGGCCGAGGAGGCCGTGCTGCGGGTGCCGCGGGACAGCGGCCCGCTCTGGTACCGGGGTTGGATGCTGCCCTCCGCCCGGTACGCCGACTTCGCCGCCGCGCTCACCGCCCGCGGCGGCACCCTGCTGACCAGCGCGCCCGGGTACGCGGCCGCCCATGAACTGCCCGGCTGGTACGGCGTGTTCGAGGGCGCGACCCCGGCCAGCGCGTGGATCCCGTCCGAGGGACCGGTGGCGCCCGGGCCGGCGGAGCTGGCGGAGGCCGCGGCCCGGCTCGGCGGGCGCGGGCCGGCGATCGTCAAGGACTACGTGAAGTCGCGCAAGCACGAGTGGTACGAGGCCTGCTACGTACCCGAGTTGGCCGACCTGGCGGCCGTCGGCCGGGTGGTCGAACGGTTCGTCGAACTGCAGGGCGAGTTCCTGGCGGGCGGCGTGGTGCTGCGGCGGTACGAGGAGTTCGAGGGCGCGGACGTCCCGGCGGCGGGACCGGTCGGCGCGAACGGCGCGCACGGTGCGAGCCGTACGGGCGGTGGGGCCTGCACGGCTGGTGCGGCCGGGCCGGAGCGGGCGGACGGCGGCGCGCCGGGGAGCGGCGGGCGGGCCGGGGAGGCCCGGGTGTGGTGGCTGGACGGCCGCCCCGTCCTGGTCGGGCCGCACCCGGACGCCCCGCGCCGGGCCGTCGAGCCCGACCTCACCGACGTCCCGGCGCTGGTCCGCCGGCTCGGCTGCCGCTTCGTGACCACCGACCTCGCCAGCCGGGCGGACGGCTCCGGCTGGCGGGTGGTCGAGGTCGGGGACGGGCAGGTGAGCGACCTGCCGCGCGGGATCGACGCCTCGGAGCTGCTGGCCGCGCTGATCACCGCCTGACTGCCTGACGGTCCGCGCGGGAGGGACCGTCAGGCGGCTCGGAGTGTTCGGGCTCCGGGTTCGGGGCCACGCGTGCGGGCCTCCGGGTGCGGGGCCGCCCTATCCGGCGGCGACGGCCTCGGCCGCCGGGTGGCCGTCGGCGATGAACGCCTGCCAGAGCCGGCTGTAGGTGCCGCCCCGGGCGAGCAGTTCGGTGTGCGTGCCGTCCTCGACCACCCGGCCGTGGTCCAGCACGACCACCCGGTCGGCGCGCTCGGCGGTGGTCAGGCGGTGGGCGATGACCAGGGTGGTCCGACCGCCGCTGAGCCGGTCCGCGGCCTGGTTGACGGCCGCCTCGGTGGCCAGGTCGAGCGCCGCCGTGGCCTCGTCGAGCAGCAGGATGTCCGGGTCGACCAGCTCGGCCCGGGCCAGCGCGATCAGCTGGCGCTGGCCCGCCGAGAGGTTGCGCCCGCGGCCGGCCACCTCGTGGTCGTAGCCGTCCGAGAGCCGGACGATCATGTCGTGCGCGCCGACCGCCCGGGCCGCCGCCTCCACCTCGGCCGCCGAGGCGCCCGGCCGGCCGTAGGCGATCGCCTCGCGGACCGTGCCCGCGAAGAGGTACGCCTCCTGCGGCACCACGCCCAGGCGGTGGCGGTACTGCGCCAGGTCGTAGCGGGTGAGGTCGACCCCGTCCACCCGGACGGTGCCCTCCGTCGCGTCGTAGAACCGGGCGACCAGCTTCACCAGCGTCGACTTGCCGGCGCCGGTCTCGCCGACCAGTGCCACCGTCTGCCCGGCCGGGATGTGCAGGTCCACGCCGCTCAGCACGGTCGGGGCGCCGTCCGCGCCGCCGTTGTAGGCGAAGCCGACCCCCTCGAAGGAGATCTCGCCGCGCAGGCCCCCGGCCACCGGGACCGGGTCGGCCGCCTCGGCGGTGGCGGTCGGGGTGCGCAGCAGCTCGCGGATGCGGCCGAGGCCCACCGAGGCCTGCTGGTACCCGTCGAACACCTGGGACAGCTGGTTGACCGGCGCGAAGAACAGGTCGATGTAGAGCAGGTACGCGACCAGCGCACCGACCGTCAGCGTCCCGGCGTCGACCCGGGCAGCGCCGACGATCAGCACCAGCGCGGCGGCCACGCTGGAGAGGAACTGGACGAACGGGAAGTACAGCGAGATGTAGAGCTGGGCCCGGACCCGGGCCTCGCGGTAGGCGATGCCGCGGGCCACGAAGCGGTCGGTGTTGGTGTCCAGGCGGCGGAAGGCCTGGACGATCCGCATGCCGGCCACGTTCTCCTGGAGGTCGGCGTTGACGGTGCTGATCAGGTCGCGGGAGCGCTCGTACTGGTCCTTGGACTTCTTGCGGAACACCAGGGTGGCGATCACCAGCAGCGGCAGGACCGCGAAGACCACCAGGGCCAGGCCGGCGTCGATGATCAGCAGGGCGGCGAAGATCCCGGCGAAGGTCAGCAGGCTGACCACGGCGGTGACCATGCCGGTCTGGAGGAAGGAGGTCAGCGAGTCCAGGTCGGTGGTCATCCGGGTCATGATCCGGCCGGTCAGCTCGCGCTCGTAGTAGTCCAGGCCGAGCCGGTTGAGGTGGGCGAAGATCTTGAGTCGGAGCGTGTAGAGGACCCGCTCGCCGGTACGGCCGCTGACCCGGTTCTCGGCGCTCTGCACCACCCAGTCCAACAGGACCACGACGAGAGCGGCGAGCGAGGCCACCGCGACGCCGGACATCAGGCCCTTGCGGACGCCTTCGTCGATGCCGTGCCGGATCAGCACCGGCAGCACCAGCCCGGCCGCCGCGTCCAGGGCGACCAGCAGGAGGGCGATGAGCAGCGGGGTGCGGAAGGGGCGCAGCAGGCGGCTCAGGCTGAAGTCGGGGTCACCGGCCTCGGCCTCGGCGCGGGGGACGGCCGGGACGTCGGAGGCGGGCGGGAGGGCCGCGACCTTGTCCAGCAGGTCGGGGTCGGCGGTGCGGGCGGCCTTGGCCAGGGCGGGGGTGGGGAGGACGGGGGCGGCCGGGGTCGCCGGGGTTCCGGGGGTTGTGCCGGCTCCGGGGGTTGCGCCGGTTGCGGTGGTTGCGCCGGCTACGGGGGTTCCGGGTGCCTCTGCGGACGCCGGCTCGTCGGACGCCGTTTCGGGGGCGGACTGCCGGTCGGCGTGACCGGCCTCGGGATCGGTGATCAGGGCCCGGTACTGGGGACATCGGGCTTCGAGTTCCTCGTGCGTTCCGAGGTCCAGCAGCCGGCCGCGCTCCAGCACGGCGATCCGGTCGGCGAGTTGGAGGGTCGAGCGGCGGTGGGCGATCAGCAGCGTGGTGCGGCCGGTCATCACCGAGCGCAGCGCGTCGTGGATCTCCGCCTCGATCTGCGGGTCGACCGCCGAGGTGGCGTCGTCCAGCAGCAGGATCCGGGGGTCGGTGAGGATCGCCCGGGCCAGCGCGATGCGCTGGCGCTGGCCGCCGGAGAGCGTCAGGCCCTGCTCGCCGACCTTGGTGTCGTAGCCGTCCGGCAGCGCGCGGACGAACTCGTCGGCCTGGGCGGCCCGGGCGGCGGCGACCACCTGCTCGTCCGTCGCGTCCGGGCGGCCGTAGGCGATGTTGGTGCGGACCGTCTCGGAGAAGAGGAAGCTTTCCTCGGGGACGATGCCGACCGTCGCGCGGACCGAGTCCAGGGTGAGGTCGCGCAGGTCGTGGCCGTACAGGCGGACGGTGCCAGCGGCCGGGTCGTAGAAGCGGGGCACCAGCTGGGCCACCGTCGACTTGCCGGAGCCGGAGGCGCCGACCAGGGCGAGGGTCTCGCCGGGGGCCAGCTTCAGGCTGAGGCCGTGCAGGACGGGGGCGGGGTGCTCGGGGTCGTAGCGGAACTCGACCCGGTCGAACTCCAGGGCGATGTCGGGGGTCCGCGGGCCGACGAGCGCTCCTCCCGGAGTGCTCTGCGGCGCGCTCTCCGGGCTCTCGCCGTGCGCGAGGTCCAGGGTGCGGGCGTCCGGGCGCTCCTGGACCAGCGGGCGCTCGTCGATCAGCTGCAGGACGCGCTCCACCCCGGCCCGGGCCTGCTGGCCGACGGTGATGACCATGGTCAGCATCCGCACCGGGCCGGTCATCTGGGCGACGTACGTGGAGAAGGCGACGAAGGTCCCGAGGGTGACCCTGCCGTCGACGGCCAGCCAGCCGCCGAAGGCCAGGACGCCGACCTGGGCGAGCGCCGGGATCGCCTGCATCGCCGGGTTGTAGCGGGCGTTGAGCCGGATCGACCGGAGCCGGGCCGCGAAGAGATTGCGGGAGGCCGTCTCCAGCTTGTCGAGCTCCTGGGCCTCCTGGCCGAAGCCCTTGACGACGCGGACGCCGCCGATCGCGCCGTCCACCACGCCCGCGACGGCCGCCGCCTCCTGCTGGGCGGCCCAGGTGGCGGGGAAGAGGCGCTTGCGGCTGAACGCCGAGACCCACCACAGCGCGGGGGCCATGACCACGGTGATCAGGGTGAGCGGCGGGGACAGCCAGACCATCACGACCAGCGACATGACGAACATCAGCAGGTAGCCGGTCATCATCGGCAGCATCGAGAGCAGGCCGTTGACCAGTTGGAGGTCGGAGGTCGCGCGCCCCACCACCTGCCCGGTGTCCAGCCGGTCCTGGCGGTGGCCGTCCAGCCGTCCGAGCGAGCGGAACAGGTCGCTGCGCATCTCGTGCTGGACGTCCACCGCGAGCTGGCCGCCGTAGTAGCGGCGGACCTGGGTGCAGCCGAAGACCACGAGGGCCGCGAGCAGCAGCACCACCGCCCAGGGGGCCAGCGAACGGGTGCGGGCGACGATGACGTCGTCGATGATCAGCTTGGTGACCAGCGGCACCAGCGCGGTGACGGCCATGCCGAGGAGCGAGGCTCCGAAGGCGAAGAGCAGGCTGCGGCGGGACCGCCAGCTGTAGCCGACCAGGCGGCTGAGCCAGCCGGTCGACTCGGCGGCGCTCTCGGGGGCGGGCTCGGGGGCGGGCTCGGGGGCGGGCTCAGGCGCCTCGGCGCTCTTGACGGCGGGCCGGACGTTGTCGGGGGCGGGGTCGGCGTCTTCGGCGGCCGGTCCGGTGTTCCCGACGGCGGCCTGCGGGCTGTCGACGGGGGCCTCCGGGGTCGTGCCGGGGGCCGGGGGGCCGCTCGGGGATTGCTCCACCGTGGATCCGTGAGTCTCAGGCATATTTAGGGATGCTAACCATTTCGTCGGGTGGTCGCCACGGCGTTTTCCGCCCCGGGCGGGTTCGGAACGGGCCCTGACAGCCCGGATCATCCGGTCCGGCGGACTCGCCAACAGTCGATGGCCTGCGGTGATTCCCGGCCGAACACTCGCATGGCCCACTCCGCCCGGGCCATTTCCAGAGTCGCCGACGACCCTCGCGACACCCAGCGGCCACGGGCGGACGGGCGCCGTCCTTTGGGACTAGGCCTCCGGACGGGCCAACGGGGCGGGCTGCGGGCGGGCTCCGGGCGGGCTACCGATGGGGACGTTCACCGGCAGACCTTCGCTCCCGACCATTCTCCGCCGGGCCGCTCTTCGTCGAAAACGAAGCCGGGAACGGAGCCGGGAACGGAGCCGAGGGCGCAACCGGAACCGTGGTCGGAGCCGGAGCCGGAGCCGGGGATGCGGGCTCAGGCCTCCGCGGCCGCCGGACCGCCGACGGGAGCGACAGCGGCGCCGGGGACGACAGGGACGACAGGGACGCCGGCCAAGCCCGCAGCCGCCGCGAACGCGCCGTGGGCGAGGGCGTGGAGCAGGGCGGCCATGCCGTCGCGCTGGAGGGCGGCGCGCTCGCCCTGGTCGGGGTTCGGGCCGAGGCTGTGCGGGGTCGAGTTGATCAGGCCGAAGACGGCGTGCACGGCGGCCCGGGCCACCGGCTCGGCGGCGGGGTCGGCCAGCGGCGGGTAGGCCTGCCGGACCACGTCCACCCACAGTTCGACGTAGCCGCGCTGGAGCCGGCGGACGGTGCGCCGGTCCTCCTCCTTGAGGTTCAGCAGCTCGCGGTCGTGCAGGGTGATCAGGTCCCGGTCGCCCAGCGCGAAGTCGACGTGGCCGCTGATCAGCGCGTCCAGCGTGGCGGCCGGGCCCTCGCCGCCGCCCGCGCGGCGGCGCCCCTCGTCCAGCAGGCGCTCGCTGATGCCAATCAGCAGGTCCGCGAGCATCGCGTCCTTGCCTGCGAAGTGGCGGTAGAGCGCGGGGCCGCTGATGCCGACGGCCTTGCCGATCTCGTCCACGCCCACGCCGAGGAAGCCCCGGGCGGCGAACAGCCTCGCGGCCTCCCGGCGGATCTGGTCACGGCGGGGGAGCGCGGAGGCGGCGGGGACGTTGGGCATGCCGTCCATCGTAGACAGTCGGGTTATCGGCCGTTAACCTGGGCGCGTAAGTTAACGTTAATTAACGTGGCGATCACGGGCGGACCGCACCCGGCTGCCCACCTGGTCCGAGGGCAAGGGAGCTCTTGGGAATGGTCAACTCAACCGCCGGCACACCCACCGGCGTCCGGCTCGTCGCAGCGACCGGCACGGCGGCGGCGCCCGGCGCCGCCCCGGCCGCGGCAGCCGCACCGGCACCCCGGCTCGGCAGCTCCGCCGACCCGGGCTCCGAGGCGTACCGCGCCAACACCGAGGCGCACCGCGCCCTGGTCGCCGAACTGCGCGCGAAGCTAGACGCGGCCGCCCTGGGCGGCGGCGCCAAGGCCCGCGCCCGTCACACCTCACGCGGCAAGCTGCTGCCCCGCGACCGCGTGGACACCCTGCTCGACCCGGCCTCCCCCTTCCTGGAGCTGGCCCCGCTGGCCGCCGACGGGATGTACGACGGCGCGGCCCCCGCGGCCGGAGTGATCGCCGGCATCGGCCGGGTCGCCGGGCGCGAGGTGGTGGTGGTCGCCAACGACGCCACCGTCAAGGGCGGCACCTACTACCCGATGACGGTGAAGAAGCACCTGCGCGCCCAGGAGGTCGCGCTGGAGAACCGGCTGCCCTGCGTCTACCTGGTGGACTCCGGCGGCGCCTTCCTCCCGATGCAGGACGAGGTCTTCCCGGACCGCGACCACTTCGGCCGGATCTTCTACAACCAGGCCAGGCTCTCCGCCGCGGGCATCCCGCAGATCGCCGCCGTGCTCGGCTCGTGCACGGCCGGCGGCGCGTACGTCCCGGCGATGAGCGACCAGGCCGTGATCGTCCGCAACCAGGGCACGATCTTCCTGGGCGGTCCGCCACTGGTGAAGGCCGCCACCGGTGAGGTGGTCACCGCCGAGGAGCTGGGCGGCGGCGAGCTGCACTCCCGCACCTCGGGCGTGACGGACCACCTGGCCGAGGACGACACCCACGCCCTCTCCATCGTCCGCACGATCGTGGCCGGGCTCGGCCCGCGCGAGGCCAGGCCGTGGCCGCTCACCCCGGTCGAGCCGCCGGCCGTCGACCCGGCCGGCCTGTACGGCGCCGTGCCGGTCGACCCGCGCACGCCCTACGACGTGCGCGAGGTGATCGCCCGGCTGGTGGACGGCAGCCGGTTCGCCGAGTTCAAGGCCGAGTACGGCGCCACCCTGGTCACCGGCTTCGCCCGGATCCACGGCCACCCGGTCGGCATCGTCGCCAACAACGGCGTGCTGTTCGCCGAGTCCGCCCTCAAGGGCGCCCACTTCATCGAGTTGTGCGACCAGCGCGGCATCCCCCTCCTCTTCCTCCAGAACATCACCGGGTTCATGGTCGGCCGGCAGTACGAGGCGGGCGGCATCGCCAAGCACGGCGCCAAGATGGTCAACGCCGTCGCCTGCACCCGCGTCCCGAAGCTGACCGTGGTGATCGGCGGATCGTACGGAGCCGGCAACTACTCGATGTGCGGCCGGGCCTACTCACCCCGCTTCCTGTGGATGTGGCCGGGCGCCAAGATCTCCGTGATGGGCGGCGAGCAGGCGGCCTCCGTCCTCGCCACCGTCCGCCGCGACCAGTTGGAGGCGCACGGCGAGCAGTGGCCGACCGAGGCGGAGGAGGAGTTCAAGCGCCCCGTCCGCGAGCAGTACGAGCGCCAGGGCAACGCCTACTACGCCACCGCCCGGCTCTGGGACGACGGCGTGATCGACCCGATGGACACCCGCACCGTCGTCGGTCTCGCCCTCACCGCCTGCGCCAACGCCCCACTGGCGCCGCCCGCTCCGTACGGCGTCTTCCGCATGTGACGCCTCCTCGTGTCACCCCCGCGTCCGTGAATCCTCCCTTCCGGGTGTGACTCCCCACGGCGCCGGCCCACCCGGGCCGGCGCCCGACCGCCCACCGCCACCTCCTTCGTACGGCTCCCCTCGACCCGGAGGAACGCCTCCCATGTTCGACACAGTTCTGGTCGCCAACCGCGGCGAGATCGCCCTGCGGGTGATCCGCACCCTGCGGCGGCTCGGCGTCCGTTCGGTCGCCGTGTTCAGCGACGCGGACGCCGACGCGCCGCACGTCCGCGAGGCCGACGTCGCGGTCCGGCTCGGCCCGGCCGACCGCAGCGACAGCTCGGCGACCGAGACGTACCTGCGGACCGACCAGATCCTGGCCGCCGCCCGCCGCACCGGCGCCCAGGCCGTCCACCCCGGCTACGGCTTCCTCGCCGAGAACGCCGGCTTCGCCCGCGCCTGCGCCGACGCGGGCCTCGTCTTCATCGGACCACCTCCCGGTGCGGTCGAGCTGATGGGCGACAAGATCAACGCCAAGGAGGCCGTCCGGGCCGCCGGCGTCCCGGTGGTCCCCGGCAGCCAGGCCACCGCGCCCACCGACGAGGACCTCGTCGCCGCCGCCGACGAGATCGGCTACCCGGTGCTGCTCAAGCCGTCCGCCGGCGGTGGCGGCAAGGGCATGCGCCTCGTGCGGGACCGCGCCGACCTGCCCACCGAGATCGCCGCCGCCCGCCGCGTCGCCCGCACTGCCTTCGGCGACGACACCCTGCTGCTGGAGCGCTGGGTCGACCGGCCGCGCCACATCGAGGTGCAGGTGCTCGCCGACGCCCACGGCACCACCGTCCACCTCGGCGAGCGCGAGTGCAGCCTGCAGCGCCGCCACCAGAAACTGATCGAAGAGGCTCCCTCCGTTCTCCTCAACGCCGAGACCCGTGCCGCGATGGGCGCCGCGGCCGTCCGCGCCGCGGAGTCCTGCGGCTACACCGGTGCCGGCACCGTGGAGTTCATCGTTCCCGGCATCGACCCGGACGCCCCCGCCTCCGCCGCCGAGGGGGTGCGGGACTTCTTCTTCATGGAGATGAACACCCGCCTCCAGGTGGAACACCCCGTCACCGAGCTCGCGGTCGCCGTCGGCGCGGACGCGGCCCGGCTCGACCTGGTCGAGTGGCAGGTGCGCGTCGCCGCCGGCGAAGCGCTCTCCTTCGCCCAGTCCGACATCTCCTTCCTGGGCCACGCCATCGAGGCCCGCATCTGCGCCGAGGACCCGGAACGGGACTTCCTGCCCACCGGCGGCCGCATCCTCACCCTGGACGAGCCCCGGGGCGAGGGCATCCGCGTCGACTCCGGGGTCGCCCCCGGAACCGTCGTCACCAGCGCCTACGACCCCATGCTCGCCAAGGTCATCGCGTACGGGCCCGACCGCCCGACCGCGCTGCGCCGGCTCCGCGCGGCGCTGGCCGACACCCGCATCCTGGGTGTCACCACCAACACCGGCTTCCTGCGCCGACTGCTCGCCCACCCCGAGGTCGCCGCCGGCCGACTGGACACCGGCCTCGTGGAGCGGACGGCCCAGGAGCAGCCGGCCCTGCTCACCTCGCCGTACTCCCCCACGAACGCGACCGACCCGGACGTGGCCGACCCCGACGCGACCTCGGCGGCCGAACCGCCGTCGCCCGCTCACCTCCTCTACTACGCGGCCGCGCTGGCACGGCACCTGGAACTCACTCCGCCCGCCGATCCCGGCGGCTGGACCGACCCGTTCTCCCTTCCCTCCGGCTGGCGCCTGGGCGGCACCCCTGCCTGGACCACCCACCGACTCCGCACCCCCGGCCAGGACCCGGTGGCGGTGAGCATCCGTTCGATCACTGCGGGCAACGTAGCCGATGCCACTGACAATTCCGCCGGGCCCGGCCGCGAGCTGGAGCTCCGGCTCGACGGGGGCCCCGCGCACCGCGCCCGCGTGAGCCTGGCCGGCGACCGGCTGCACCTGACCGTCGACGGCCTCCGGACCACGTTCTCGCTGGCCACCGACGCCACCCCCGGCCCCGCCGCCGGACCGGCGACCTGGCTCGGCGTCGAGGGCGACGCCTGGCCGCTGCACGCCTACGACCCGGTCGTCGAGAGCGCCACCGGGGCCGGCGCGCACCACGGCGCCCTGACCGCCCCGATGCCCGGCACCGTCACCGTCGTCAAGACCACGGCGGGCGAGACGGTCCGCAAGGGACAGCCCCTGCTCGTGCTGGAGGCCATGAAGATGGAACACGTGATCGCCGCACCGCACGACGGCGTGGTGGCCGAGCTGCGGGCCACCGCCGGCGCCACCGTCGCGATGGAGGACCTGCTGGTCGTGGTCACCCCGGTCGAGGACGCGTCGGTCGAGGGCGCCCCGGCCGGGCCGGCCGCCGCCACCGTCCCCGCCGGGCCCGCGGAGGTGCGGTCGTGACCACCCCCGCCCCCGCCCGCGAGCCCGACGCGCTCGACCTGGGCCTGCCCGATCCGGTCCGCGCCCCCGGCCTGCCCGAGAAGGTCCGGATCCACGAGGTCGGGCCGCGCGACGGCCTGCAGAACGAGAAGTCCCTGGTACCGGTCGAGGTCAAGGCCGAGTTCATCGCCCGGCTCGCGGCCGCCGGGCTGCGCACCGTCGAGGCCACCAGCTTCGTTCACCCGAAATGGGTACCGCAGCTGGCCGACGCCGAGGAGCTGGTCCCCCGGCTCGCCGGTCTGCCGGAGCGCCACCCCGGCCTGCGGCTGCCGGTGCTGGTGCCCAACGAGCGCGGCCTGGACCGCGCGCTCGCCCACCACGCCGCCGACATCGCGGTGTTCGCCAGCGCCACCGAGACCTTCGCCCGCCGCAACCTCAACCGCTCGGCGGACGAGGCCATGGCGATGTTCCGCCCGGTCGTGGGCCGGGCCACCGAGGCCGGGGTCGCGGTCCGCGGCTACCTCTCGATGTGCTTCGGCGACCCGTGGGAGGGCCCCGTCCCGGTCGACCAGGTGGTCCGGTACGGCGTACGGCTGCTGGAGCTGGGCTGCGCGGAGCTGAGCCTCGGCGACACCATCGGGGTCGCCACCCCGGGCCAGGTCACCGCCCTGCTGGCGGGTTTCGCGCGGGCCGGCGTCCCGGTCGACCGGCTCGCCGTGCACTTCCACGACACCTACGGCCAGGCGCTCAGCAACACCCTGACAGCCCTGCGCGAGGGCGTCACCACGGTGGATGCCTCGGCGGGCGGCCTGGGCGGCTGCCCGTACGCGAAGAGCGCCACCGGCAACCTGGCCACCGAGGACCTGGTCTGGATGCTGCACGGGCTCGGCATCCGGACCGGCGTCGACCTGCGTTCCCTCGTCGCGACCAGCGGGTGGATGGCCGGGCGCCTCGGCCGCCCGAGCCCGTCCCGCACCGTCCAGGCGCTGCTCGGCTCCGCCGGGGGCTGACCGCCCGCTCCCGTCCCCGGCGCCGGCCGCCCGCACCATCCGGCCGGCGCCCCGCACCACCCGCACCGATCAACAGTCCATCCCTCAATCGCACCGTGCGACCGTCACACCGTCCGACGGACGCCGGTCACCCCGCTCACGTCCGCGGCCGGCCCGGCCGGGCGCCAGGAGGATCACCGTGTTCGACCACAGGCTCAGCAGCGAGTACGAGGAACTGCGGCGCACCGTCGCCGAGTTCGCCCAGGACGTGGTGGCGCCGAAGATCGGCGGGTTCTACGAGCGGGAGGAGTTCCCGTACGAGATCGTCCGGGAGATGGGGCGGATGGGCCTCTTCGGCCTGCCCTTCCCGGAGGAGTACGGCGGCATGGGCGGCGACTACTTCGCCCTCGGCCTCGCCCTGGAGGAACTCGCCCGCGTGGACTCCTCGGTGGCGATCACCCTGGAGGCCGCCGTCTCGCTCGGCGCGATGCCGATCTACCGGTTCGGCACCGAGGAGCAGAAGCGCGAGTGGCTGCCCCGGCTGACCTCGGGCGAACTCCTCGGCGCCTTCGGCCTCACCGAGCCGGAGGGCGGGTCGGACGCGGGCGCCACCCGGACCACGGCGCGGTACGACGAGGCCACCGACGAGTGGGTCATCAACGGGACCAAGTGCTTCATCACCAACTCCGGCACCGACATCACCGGCCTGGTCACCGTCACCGCACTCACCGAACCGATCGCTCGTTCGAGTGAAGAGGGCGAATTCCGCTCGCCTGCACGGGAGATCTCCTCCATCATCGTGCCCACCGGGACCCCCGGCTTCCAGGTCTCGAAGAAGTACTCGAAGGTCGGGTGGAACGCATCCGACACCCGCGAACTGTCCTTTACCGACTGCCGCGTTCCCGCGGCCAACCTGCTGGGCGAGCGTGGCCGAGGCTACGCCCAGTTCCTGCGGATCCTCGACGAGGGCCGCATCGCGATCGCAGCCCTGGCCACCGGCCTGGCCCAGGGCTGCGTCGACGAGTCCGTGAAGTACTCCGGCGAGCGCCGGGCCTTCGGCCGGCCGATCGGCGCCAACCAGGCCATCCAGTTCAAGCTTGCCGACATGGAGCTGCGCGCCCACACCTCCCGCCTGGCCTGGCGGGACGCCGCTTCCCGGCTGCTGCACGGCGAACCGTTCAAGAAGGAGGCCGCGATCGCGAAGCTGTACTCGTCCGAGGCCGCCGTCGACAACGCCCGCGAGGCGACCCAGATCCACGGCGGGTACGGCTTCATGAACGAATTCCCGGTCGCCCGCTTCTGGCGCGACTGCAAGATCCTGGAAATCGGGGAGGGCACGTCTGAGGTCCAGCGCATGCTCATCGCCCGGGAGCTCGGCGTCGGTTCGTGACGACCGCATCCTGACGGTCGCCTCCTGAGCCACGCCCACCGGGCCGGCACACCGGTCAACACACCGCTCCGCGACGAGAGTTGGGGAGCGCCACGGCGAAGGAGGCGTCAGGGGAAGGCGTCAGGAGGAAACAGCAGGAGGAGGCGTAGGAGGAGGTGTCGCGGCGGCTTCGGGAGAAGCCGCCGGAACAGGGCCTCAGGGGATCACGATCACCGGGCGGTTGGCCCGCCGCGCCAGCCGTCCGGAGACCGAGCCGAAGATCTTGCCGAGAAGGCCGTGCGTCGTGCCGACGACGATCGCGTCGGCGGCGTACTCACGGCCGACCTCCTCGATCTCGTGGCAGATGTCCCCTCCGCGCTCGACCAGGATCCACGGCACCCCGGTGAGGAAGTCCGCGCAGGCGAGTTCCAGGCCGAGGACCTCGGTCCGGTGGTCGGGGAGGTCGACGAAGACGGGCGGCTCGCAGCCCGCCCAGACCGTGGCGGGCAGGCGGTTGGCGACGTGCACGATCACCAGGCCGCACTGCGAGCGGCGCGCCATGCCGACGGCGTAGGCGAGGGCGCGCTCGCTCGACAGCGAGCCGTCGAAGCCGACCACCACACCGTGCTGGAACACCGGGTCGAGGGACGGCGCCGGGGTGTCCTGCCCGGACGGCTCGGTGGGCCCGCCCAGCGGGCCGGCCGCGCCGGAAGCCGCCTCCGGGTACTCGGCCCCCGGGCCCAGGCGGCCCGTCACCGGAACCCCGGCGGGGTCGGCCGGAGGCTCGCCACGCCGCTGGCGGGGCCCCGGGCGGTCACGGCGGGCGAGGCTGCCCCGGCGGGCGAGGCCGCGCAGAGCGCGTGCGAAACCCAGCGGGCCGTCGCGCCCTGGGCCGGGCTCCCCTGGCTCCGCAGGCTGTGGCACGTCGGCCGCCGGCCGGGCCGCGCGGGCCGCTCCGGCCGCTTCGAACCCCTCCGCGTCGTCGGCGACGCCGCCGTCGTCGTCGACCCGCTCGTGGCCCGTCCGTCCGCCAGGGATGCGGCCCGAGGCCTCGGCGCGCGCGTCGGCTCGTTCGCCGGCAGTGTCGGCAGGCCCGTCGACAGACCCGCCCGCACTGTCGTCCCCGCGGCCTCCGTCGCGTTCGCCGCCATGGCCACGGTCGCGTTCGTCGCCGTGGCTGCCGTAACTACCGTGACTGCCGTCCTGGTCGTTGTGATCGTCGTGGTCGTCGCCGAGGCGGTCACTGTGGTGGTCACGGCCGTCCTCGCCGCGCTGGTCGGCACACAGCTCGCCGCGGCCGTCGGAACGATCGGCGGCAGGCCCGCGGGCCGGGTCCACGCTGCGGGACGTGTCCGGTTCAACCGGTCGGGGAGGCTCAAAACCAGCCATGGCTCACGGCTCTTCGATGGAGAGGGGCCGACAGGAGAGGAGGACAACGCTGCCCGGGCAGCAGGCCCGCCCACGGGATGACGTCGGTCTGCGCCGCGCAGCACCGTATGTGACCTGTTCCTTTCAGAGTACGACGGGCTTGGGGCCCCGCCCAGCGAGGAAGCCCCGGAGCGACGTTGTTCCCGCGAAAGGGGGATGCGCCCGCCGAGGCTGTGCGCCCCGCCCACAGGCGATCGCGCCCCCTCCGGAAAGGAGGTTCCCTGGAGCTTGACTGAGCGGACCGGGCGGCGCAACAGCCCCACGGGACACCGTGACCGGACTGTCATGGATCGGCGACGATCCGTTGCGGCGCGTCGCGAACCGTGACGTCCGACCTGCCCCGACAGTCCCGGTGAACCCGCGCCTCACCGCCCGCCACGGGGGTGCGGAGGCCGTTTCAGCCACTCCGTACGGCTTCGCGACGCCGTCTGGCATTTGCCATATGCATAGGCGCGGCCGCTGGCACCATGCTCGGCATGTCCCTGCTCCTGTTCGACCTCGACAACACCCTGCTGCCCCGGGACGCCGCCTACCGGGCCTGGGCGCAGGACTTCCTGTCCGAGCACGACCTCCCGCCGGTCGACCTCGACTGGTTCGTCACCCTCGACGGCGGCGGCTACGTACCGCGCAGCACCGTACTGTCGGCGGTCCGGCGGCGCTACGGGCTGGACGTCTCCGCCGACTTCCTGACCGCCCACTACCGACGCGGCATCAACTCCCACATCCACTGCCCGCCCCGGCACATCGAGGCGCTCCGGGTCGCCCGGGCCGCCGGGTGGACGCTGGGGATCGTCAGCAACGGCGGCACCCGGCCGCAGTTGGAGAAGATCCGGCGGACCGGGCTCGGCCCCCTGGTCGACGGCTGGGTCATCTCCGAGGAGGCCGACTGCGTCAAACCGGACCCGCTGATCTTCGAGATGGCGGCTCAGCGGTGCGGCATCGCCCCCACCGGGGACTGGGCCGAGCACACCTGGATGATCGGGGACCACGCGCCCGCCGACATCGCCGGTGCCGAACTCACCGGACTGCGCAGCGTCTGGCTGCACCACGGCCGACCCTGGGCGGAGAGCGGCTACCGGCCGACGCTGAAGGCGGCCGGTCTGCCGGAGGCCGTCGGCCAGGTCCTCGCCGCGCGGAACGCGCCCTCGCCGCGGCCGGACGTCCGCTCCGGCGGGCCGCTCCGGAAGGCCGCGGCGGGAGCACCGGTTCACGCGACGGCGCTGGTCGGCGCACGGTCCGGCGCACATCCCGCGGTGGCCGCCGTGGACGGCCCGAGTGCATCCGTTCCCGCGGCCGCCGGGACCGCCGGCCAGGCCACCGCCGCAGGTGGGCCGGGTGTCCGAAACCGATCCGGCGGGTTTGCCCTGATCGCCGAGGCCCGTCCGGAGACCGGCCCGGGCTCCGGGACCAGGGCGGGGAGCAGACCGGGTCCGGCCGCGGACGGCCTCCGCCCCGCACCGACCGCGGCCGGCGCCGCGGCCAACGCCACGGCCGGAGCCGTCCGTCCGAAGCCCCTCGGCGGCGGGCCCGACGGCGCCGTCCCCGCCCGGACCGCCTTCGCCGCCGTGCCCCCTGCGGCCTCGTCCGCGGCGTCGTCCGCGACCGCCGTGGCGACCGCCCGGTAACGCCTCGGCCACACCCCGCCCGAGCCCCCTCCGCTTCCCCGCCCCCTCTGCTTCCCTGCCCCGCTCCGGCCCCGCTCCCCCGCTCCCCCGCCGCCCCTGCCCGCCCCCGCGCCGCCGTCAGCCGTTCGCCCGCTCCACCGACTCCACCCGCCGCCCCGGCTACGCCGTCGCCGCCACCGCCGTACGGGTCCACCAGCAGGTGCGGGCCTGCTCGACGAACCCGAGCTTGCGGTAGAGCGGTTCGCCGAGCGCGGTGGCGACCAGGGTGGCCGGGCGGTCCGGGTGCGCGTGGGCCAGGGCGGTCCGGAGGACGGCGCGGGCCGCGCCCCGGCCGCGCTGCTCGGGCAGGGTGGCGACCCAGTACACGCCGGTTGCCTGGCCGTCGTCATAGGTGAGGCAGGTGCCCGCCACCGCGCCGTCGACGCGGCCGAGCCAGCCCCGCCAGCCGGGTACGTCCAGCAGTCGCTCCGGGAGGGCCTCGCCCCGGACCCAGGGCTGTCGGGCGGGCAGCGGGAAGCCCTCCACGATCGTCCGCTCGACCAGGGCGAAGCTGTCGCCGTCCCGCGTCTCATCGACCGTCAGGACGCCGCCCCCGTGCGCCTCCGAGACCACGGGCAGGTCGGTGGTCGCTCCCTCGACCGGTCCCGGGTCCCGGACCATCACCGGCATGAGCGGCATCCGGGTGGCGCCGAGGCCGGTGAGGTCGAGCCCGTCGTACGGGTCCTCCACGGTGCAGCGTATGGTCGACCAATCGGCCATCAGCTCCGCCAACTCCTGCTTCACAGCCGCCGGTTCGTCGTAGGGGCGGGTCACCACGATGCGGTGCGCGTCGTCCGGGGTCCGGGCGCACCGGACCGCGGTCAGCCCCGGGCGGGTGCGGGACTGCCAGCCGTGGACGCGGGCTTGGGCGAGCCAGAAGGCGGCGGCGTTGTCGTTGGCCCGTTCGAGCCGGCTGTTGGTGTTCACGGCAGGACCGTAACCCGGTGCTCCGGTTCCCGGTTCCGCCGTCCCAGGCTTGGCCGGATGAAGCCTGGGAGGCGCACGACTTCTCCCCGTGCGCCCCCTCGTGCACCGCCGATTTTCGGTCAATTTCGCGCCGATCCCTCCCGCTTGGGCAAATCCGCAGCCCAGACCAGCCGGCCGGGCGCACCGGAGCCGGACGCCCCAGGAACCGTCCCGCGACAACCAGCCACCGTTGCCCCGGCCCTCTTCCCAGAAAGGTCGACGGGTGCCACGCTTCGTGATCGAATGCATCACGCCAAATTGCCATGTCGACATAGCGTCGGATGGTGAACTTGTCACAACGGCAATGGTCCACCCGATAGATTTCGATCTTGGCCAGCAGTGCCGCACCACCCACACCACACCACCGAGGGGGCTTGAGCGCCTTGAGCAGGGTGAGCAGGAGCGACGCGGGTCCTGACAGCGGCCAGGCGGCGGCCGGCAGCTCGGGTCGGTCCGCGAGAAGCACTGGCATCGCCGCGATCGCCACCACCCGCACCTCCGGCACCCCGGGCGCCGCCTCGCACTCCTCGTACTCCGCGGTGCCCTCCCCCGGGGCGGGCACCGGCATCGGCCCCGGCGCGGCGCCGGCCACGGCGGACCACGGCGCGGCGGCATCCTACGGAGGACAGCCCGCCTACGGGGGCCAGTCGGCCTTCGGCGGACAGTCCTTCGGCGGACAACCCGTCAGCCGAGGACCCGTCAGTCCCGGCCAGGCCTACGGCGGCGAGCACCCGGGCCATTCCAGCCACCCGGGACATCCCGCCCACCCCGGCCATTCCGGCCACCCGGGCTACGGCGGCCAGCTCGGCCACCCCGGTCATTCCGGCCACCCCGGCTACGGTGGCGGCACCCCGGGCCCGAACGGCGGCGGCACCGTCGCCGCCGGGCCGGGCGGCGGTCCGCTCGGCGGCCTCGCGCTCGGCTCCGGCCACGGCCCGCTGGGCCACGGCGGGCCCGGCGCGAACGGCTCCCCGACCCCGGTGACGGCCTCCGCCCCGCGCAAGCTGTCCGGCCGGCGCCGCCGGGAGACCGTCGCGGTGCTGATCTTCGGCGGCGCCCCGATCTTCGAGAGCTCCATCCCGCTCTCCGTCTTCGGCGTGGACCGCCAGGACGCCGGGGTGCCCCGCTACCGCCTGCTGGTCTGCGCCGGCGAGGAGGGCCCGCTGGCCACCACCGGCGGACTGACCCTCTCCGCGCCGTACGGCCTGGAGGCGCTCGCCCGGGCCGGCACGATCGTCGTACCGGCCTGGCGCTCGATCTCCCAGCCCCCGCCGGTCGAGGCGATCACCGCCCTGCGCAAGGCCCACCACGAGGGCGCCCGGATCATCGGGCTCTGCACCGGCGCCTTCGTACTAGCCGCCGCCGGCCTGCTCGACGGCCGCCCGGCGACCACCCACTGGATGTACGCGCCGACGCTGGCCAAGCGCTACCCGCGGGTCCACGTCGATCCGCGCGAGCTGTTCGTCGACGACGGCGACGTGCTCACCTCGGCCGGCACCGCCGCCGGCATCGACCTGTGCCTGCACGTGGTGCGCAGCGACCACGGCGCCGAGGCGGCCAACGCGCTGGCCCGCCGCCTGGTGGTGCCGAGCCGCCGCGGCGGCGGAGGACAGGCCCAGTACATCGATCAGTCTTTACCTGAAGAGATCGGCAACGACCCGCTGGCCGAGGTGGTCACCTGGGCGCTGGAGAACCTCAACCAGCAGTTCGACGTCGAGGTGCTGGCGGCTCGCGCGTACATGAGCCGGCGCACCTTCGACCGGCGGTTCCGCACGCTCACCGGCAGCGCGCCGTTGCAGTGGCTGATCACCCAGCGGGTGCTCCAGGCGCAGCGGCTGCTGGAGACCTCGGAACTGTCGGTGGACGACGTCGCGCGCCGGTGCGGGTTCCGTTCGCCGGTGGCGCTGCGCGGGCACTTCCGCCGCCAGCTCGGGGTCTCCCCGGCCGCGTACCGGACCAGCTACCGGGCCCGCCGTCCCGGTCAGCAGCCGACCGCGCCGGCCGGTGCGCTCGGCGACCTGCGGCTGTCCGGAGCGATCCCGCACCCGGCGGGCGCGGTCGTCCCGGCGGGCGGTCCGCTGTTCGGCGGGGCCCACGGCATGCCGTCGGGGCAGCCGTTCCCGGCCGGTCCGGGCGCGCCGCTCCCGGTCGGCTCGCACGGACAGCCGGTGCCGCACGGCCAGCACGGGCAGCCGGGCGGCCACGGCCAGCCCGGCGGGTTCGGTCCGGGCCAGGTCGGGACGCCGACCGGCCAGGCCTTCCACGCCCGCGGCGGTCAGCCGTACCCGCACCAGCAGGCCTCGCAGCAGTCGCACCCCGGGCAGCAGGGTGCGGCTGGGCGCGGTCCGCTGCGGCCGCCGGTGGTTCCGCCGCAGGCCGGGTCGGGGACCGGTCGTCCGCCGCGCACCGCCGAGCACGCGGCGGCGGAGGACGGCCTCCCCCAGCCGGGGGTGCGCGGTCAGGGCCAGGGGCACCGGAGCGCGGCCGAGCGGCCCGCGGACGACCCCGGTTCGGCCGGGCGCGGCCACGGCGCGGCCACCGGACGGATGCCGGCCCCGGCCGGGCAGCCGGGCTCCGGCCCGGGCGAGCTCCGCGGCCGCCAGGCCCGGGCTCCGCAGGTCCGCGGCCAGGCCGGCCGGCCCGCGCCCGAGGGCGCCCGGGCGGCGCGCGAGGTCCGGACCGGACGGGACGGCCACACGGTCCTGACCGGCCGGGAGGACGAGCACCCGGACGGCCATGGCACGCACGACGGACCGGAGGAGCACCAGGCCGAGGCACCCCGCTCGGCTCCACCGGTCCCCGCGGCGCGTGATCGCGCCGTAGGGTGAGTTGTGTGAATGACCGTTTGGTATGGATCGACTGTGAGATGACCGGCCTCGACCTCGACCAGGACGCCCTGGTCGAGGTCGCGGTGCTGGTGACGGACTCCGAGCTGAACATCCTCGGCGAGGGCGTGGACGTCATCATCCGGCCGCCGGCCGAGGCGCTGGCGAACATGCCCGAGGTGGTGCGCGAGATGCACACCGCCTCCGGGCTGCTGGAGGAGCTGGAGCAGGGCGTGACCCTGGCCGAGGCCGAGGAGCGGGTGCTCGCCTACGTGCGCGAGCACGTGCCGGAGGCCGGGAAGACCCCGCTCTGCGGCAACTCGGTGGCCACCGACCGCGGCTTCCTGGCCCGGGACATGCCGGCCCTGGAGAAGCACCTGCACTACCGGATCGTGGACGTCTCCTCGATCAAGGAGCTGGCCCGCCGCTGGTACCCGAAGGCGTACTACAACAGCCCGCAGAAGGGCGGCAACCACCGGGCGCTCGCCGACATCCGGGAGAGCATCGACGAACTGCGGTACTACCGCGAGGCGGTGTTCGTCCCGCAGCCCGGCCCGGACGCCGACACCGCGCGGGCGATCGCCGGGAAGTACCAGGCCCCGGCGGGCTGAGCCCGGGCCCGCCCCGGGCGGCCCACCCCGGAACCGCCCGGAACCGCCCGGCGGACCCCTGTCGGAGGGACCGGGAAGGTGCCCGCGTTCGCCGGAGCGAAACCCTGGCGCGAGCACCCTCTCGGATCCTGTAGAGTTCTTCCTGTCGGAACGGGAACGCGAGAGCGGGAACGGGCCGGACAGATGGTGGGTGTAGCTCAGTTGGTAGAGCACCTGGTTGTGGTCCAGGTGGCCGCGGGTTCGAGTCCCGTCACTCACCCCAGAGCCTGAGGGGCCGATCTCTTCAAGAGATCGGCCCCTCAGGCGTTTTCGCCTCCCTCGGCAAACACGGCCCCGGTCGAACACCGCCTCAGCCGGACACGGCCTCAGCTGCGCACGCGCCCCCTCGTCCGCGTGTGCGCTCCCTCACACGCGCCCACCGGATCGGCTTTGCGGCGACCCCTGCCCTCAGAAGCTACCGACTAGTAACATCGTCGCCATGACCACTCCCACGATCGGCCAGATGCTCGACTCCACCGTGCCGATGGCGCACACCCTCAAGCTGGAGTACCTGGAGACCACCCCGGAGCGCGCCGTGCTCCGCCTCCCGGACCAGCCCGCGTACCACAACCACGTCGGCGGCCCACACGCCGGCGCGATGTTCACGCTGGCCGAGTCCGCCAGCGGCTGCATCGTGCTCGCCGCCTTCGGCGACCAGCTGTCCCGGGCCGTGCCGCTCGCCGTGAACGCCGAGATCGCGTACAAGAAGCTGGCCATGGGCGAGGTCACCGCCACCGCACTGCTCGGCCGCCCGGCCGCCGAGGTCGTCGCCGAGCTGGACGCCGGCGGCCGCCCCGAGTTCCCGGTCACCGTCGAGATCACCCGCGCCGACGGCGCCGTCACCGGCGTGATGACGGTCACCTGGACCCTGCGCCCCAACTCCTGACCGCCACCCGGTCGGTGGCCCCGGGAGAACAGGCCCGGGGCCACCCGTACGATGACTGTCCGTGACGGCGGGCGTGACCTCACCGCCCGGCCGCTCGTTCTCGATTCACGTGCGAGCCAATCACGCGACCAAGCCCCAGGAACCCGTCCCCCGCGGCGCCCCGCGCGGCGTCGCGGGCGCCCGCCGCGGGATCGCCCGGCGGCTGCCCCGCCCCCGGGTCCTCGCGGCCGCCGGGGCCCTGCTCGCACAGCTCTGGGGGTTCGGCGCCCCCGGGGCGTACGCGGCCACCGCCGACCCGGTACCGGACCCGGCCCGGCCCACCGTCCGCCGCGCGCTGCAGGCCGCACCGGCACTCGACCGGCCGGTGCTCGACAGGCCGGTACTCGACGGACCCGCCCTCGACGGGCAGTCAGCCGAACGTCCCGTCGGGTCCGGACCGCCGGGCCGCTCCCCCGGGCCCGCCGGGGAGCCGACCGGCAACGGCCCCGCCGACGGGATCACCGGCGTCGCCGGAGCCGTCGGCGGCACCCTCCAGGAACGCATCCGGGCCGGCGGCCTGCCCCTGCCCGGCCAGCGGGCGGCCGTCCCCGACGCCTTCGCGCTCGCCTCCGGCCTGCTCGGCACCGTCCCCGCCCAGGCCCGGCCCGACGGCCCCCGCGCCTCCCGCGAGGGCGAACCCGCCGCCCCGCCCTCCGCCACCCGGCACCGCGGCGGCGCCCTCTCCACCGTCCCCCGGCAGCGCGAGGCCGCGACGGAACCCCTGCTCCAGGAGGCGGCCACCGCCGTCGACGAGGGCGGACCCACCACCGAAGCCGGCAGCACGGCGGACTCCACCGCCACCCCCGCGCCGGACCATGGCAGCACGCCCGGGACGACGGCCATCGCCGACACCGCCACGGCGGCCGGCTCCGGAGACGGCTCCGCCACCGCGACCGCCGTCCTCGTCCCCATCGCCGCCGGACTCCTGCTCACCGGAGCGGCCATGTGCAAGCACCGCGGACTGCCACGCGGCCACTGAGCGGCCCCGGCCGCAGTGGACCGCCCCGTAAGGCATGGGGACGCTGCGCAGCCGCGAGAAGGCGGCGGGACACCTCCGGCCACCGGGCCCAGGGCCGGGCGGCAGCGCTCCGCCCCCGCCTAAGGCGTGGCCAGGTCCACGGCCAGCAGCGGGAGTTCGCGCCCCGGGATCGAACCGGACGGGACGGCGCCGATCCGGATGGCGCCCATCGCGAGGTAGAACGGCTCGGCGTTCGGGTCGGATTCGATGACGAGCCGAGACAGGCCGAGTGCCACGGCCAGGCCCCTCGCCCGCTCGAACAGCGCGCGGCCGACGCCACGGCCGATCGACTCGGGCTCGATGAAGAGCAGGTCCAGCGACCCGGTCGGCGGCGCCCCGGAGAGCGAGACGAAGCCCAGGACCCGCCCGTCGTCCTCGGCCACCGCCGTGGCCGACCGCTCGATCACACCGGCGTCCACGGTCAGCTCCGCCCGGCAGGCGGCCATGAACGCCTCGTCGTAGCCCCAGTACGCCTTGGACCGCAGCGCGATGCCGGTGAGCAGCGCGGCCCCCTCCGGCCGGGCCGGTCTGATCTCCATGACGCCCCCTCGGGTCGCTGGCCGGACGGCAGCGCCATTGTCGACCGCGACTCGGTCGTCGGCAAACGGTTTACGGCCGGCGGAGCGGGTGCGGAGAAGCGGTGCGGAGAAGCACCCGCAGGACCGCCGAACCCCCTACCGCGACGAGCGGCCCGTCAGCGGAACACCCCCGGCGGCGGTTCCGGGGACGGGGCCGCCGTGGCGTCCGTCGCCGGGACGGCGCCGGCCGCGAAGTCGGTGAGGGCGCGGCCGTGTTCGACCCTGGCGTGGGCGGAGTCGGAGGCGGCGCGGCGGGTGAGTTCGGCGATCGGCAGCGGGGTGTGGGCGGCGGCCAGGACGAGGTTGCCGAAGCGCTTGCCGCGCAGCACGGCGGGGTCGGCGATCAGGCAGAGCTCGGGGAAGACCGCGGCGAGGGTGGCGACCTGGGAGCGGGCGAAGGGCAGGGCGCCGCCGTCGGCGATGTTGGCGGCGTACCAGCCGCCGGGGGCGAGGGCGCGGGCGGCGAGGGTGGTGAACTCGACGGTGGTGCAGTGGGCCGGGGTGCGGGCCCCGGAGAAGACGTCGGTGATCACCAGGTCGACGCTGTCCTCGGGGGTGCGTTCCAGCACGCCGCGGGCGTCCGCGCCGCGCACCTTGATCTGCCAGCCGCGTTCCAGGGGGAGTTCGGCGCGGACGAGTTCGGTGAGCGCGGTGTCGATCTCGGCGACCTGCTGGCGGGAGCGCGGCCGGGTCGCGGCGGTGTAGCGGGCGAGGGTGAGGGCGCCGCCGCCGAGGTGCAGGACGGTGAGCGGGCGGCCGGGCGGGGCGACCAGGTCGATCAGGTGGCCGAGCCGGCGCTGGTACTCGAAGCCGAGGCGGGTGGGGTCGGCGAGGTCGACGAGGGACTGCGGGGCGCCGTCGATCAGCAGCGACCAGGCGGCGGGGCGGTCGCGGTCGGGGCGCAGCTCGGCGAGGCCGGAGCCGACGGGGCGGCTGAGCGGGCCCTGGGCGTGGGTGCGTCCGCCCGGTCCGGTGGTGGCCTCGGGTTCCGGTCCGCGTGCGGCTCTGCTGCTTCGTCCCATGGCGGCCATTATCGCCGCCGCCGGGGGACGTCCGCTGGTCAGGGGCGTGCCACGGGGGCCCGGCCGGAGGTCGACTGGCCCGGCGGGGTCCGCGCGGCACGCCCGCTAGAACGGGCCGAGGCCGCCCGCGGTGAGTGTGCAGGCGGCCTCGCAGAGGGCGGATCGGAGGACCCAGGCGTCGGTGGGGCGGGCGGTGCGGCCGGTGCCGGAGGGCGGGATCACCCAGCGCGGGTCGGTGGCGGCGGGCAGCAGGGCGCCCGCGGTACAGGAGCTGCCGGGCAGGTGCCAGGTCTCCCAGGTGCCGGCCGGGACGAGGAAGGAGACGGTGCTGCCGTTGCGGCTCTGCAGGACGACTCCGCAGGCGCGGCGCAGTCTCAGGATGTCGACGGCCTCCAGGCCGTGCCGCAGGGCGACGGTCACGGTGTCGCAGGCGCTGACGACGGCGCCCTCCTCGGGGACGGTGCGATCGCGCCGGTGGCCGCCGCGGGGGAGGCGGCCGCCTTCGACCGGTCCCCGGCCGGAGAGCCGGTCGTCGGCGGGTTCGGGGAGCAGGGCGGGGGCCGCGCCGGCGAGCACTCCCCCGGGGACGGGTCGGTACTGCGGCAGTCCGGTGGCCATCATGGGCTCTCCTGTACCTCGTCGGGTCCGGAAGCACAGCCGTTGGGAGGGGCCACCCGGCTGGGACGGGCCGGGCGACGGCGTGGGCTTCTTCCTCGTACCAGGACAACGCGGGGGTCGTGGCGCAGGCCACGGGGCGCATTACAGCAAGGCATGGCATTTCATGGCGGATACCCCGCAACATCGCCCTTTTTACCCGGGATTGACACGATATGTCCCACCAACCGAATGTGTCCGCTCGGTGACTCCGAGTACTCTCGGCGCCATGGCAGCCACCCCACCGGCCGAGCCGAACCGTCCGTCCCCCAACGCCGTGATGCGCGCACTGCGCGGCGACCGCTCTCCCGGCGAGTTCGCCACGGCCGTCCGCAGGGCCGCCCGCGAGATCGGCGAGCACGTGTCCTGCGACGCCCGGTACGTCGGGCGGGTCGAGTCCGGTGAGATCCGCTGCCCCAACTACGCCTACGAGCGGGTGTTCCGGCACATGTGGCCGGACCGCGCGCTCACCGACCTCGGCTTCGCCCCCCGGACCTCCGTCCGCCGCCGCCCGGCGGACCGGTCCGTCGGGTGGAACGAACCCCCTCCGCTCCACCCGACGTTCCCGCCCCCGCCCGCCCCGCGCTCACCTCTCTCCACTCAACTCCCGTACGCTGCCTCGCCGTACACGGATCCAGCCGCACCGGACGGGCCCCCGTGGCCGAGCCGCGGGACGGTGCCCAGGGGGCCCGATGGATCGCCCAATCTCGACGAGGAGAACGACGACGTGCGTCGCCGTACGTTCCTGGCCGGCGGCACCACCGCGCTGGCCTCCGTGATCGGCATCGACCGACCGGCCTCGGCGGCCGGCCGGCAGGCCGGCGCCGACGGCGCCCCCGGTGCGCTCGCCGGCCAAGGCGCCTTCCCCGGTGCGGAGTTCACCGCGCCGTCGCTGCTCGGCGGCGAACCGCTGGTGCCCGGCCGGCCCGGGCCGGTGGGGCCGCTGCGCCGGGTCGGCGCCGCCGAGGTGCTCGGCGTGGAACAGGCCGTCCGGGAGATCCGGCTGGCCGACGACGCGCACGGCGCCGACGCCCTGTACGAGCTCGCCGGGCGGTCGCTGCGCAACGCGTACGTGCTGCTCAACGAGTGCGAGTACAGCCCGGAGACGGAACGCCGGCTGCAGACCGGGGCGGGCGAACTCGCCATCTCCGTCGGCTGGTTGGCCCACGACTCGAACCGGCTCGCGGACGCCCGCTCGTTCTACTCCGAGGCGCTCGCCACCGCCCGGATGGCCGGGGACTCCGCCCTGGAGGCGCACGTCTTCTGCAACAGCGCCTTCCTGGCCCGGGACGCCGGCCGCCCGCGCGAGGCGCTGCGCGCCGCCCAGGCCGGGCAGGTCGCCGCCCGGGGCCTGGGCTCCGAGCGGCTGCTCGCCCTGCTGGCCATGCGCGAGGCCGGCGCCTGGGCGCTGCTCCAGGACCGCGTCTCCTGCGAGCGCGCGCTCGGCCGGGCGTACGCCCTCTTCGACCGGGGCCCCGGCGGGCGGGACCCGGAGTGGATGTCCTTCTTCGGCGAGGCCGAGATCGCCGGCCTCCAGTCGCAGTGCTGGTCGGCGCTCGGCGACTGGGACCGCGCCAGCGAGCAGGCCGGGCTGGCGATAGCGCTCCAGAAGCCGCACTTCGTCCGCAACCGGGTGCTGTACACCGCCGAGCTGGCCCACGACCGGCTCGGCCGCGGGGACCTGGCGGGGGCGGCGCACCACGGCTCGGCCGCCGTCGCGCTGTTCGGCGCCGTCCGCTCGGCCCGGATCCGGAGCATGCTCGCGGACACCGCCGGGCGGCTGCGCCCGCACGTCGCGGTGCCCGAGGTGCGCCGGTTCCTGACCGACTACGACCGGGCGGCGGCCGCCTGAGCCCCGCCGCCCGGCCTAGCCTCGACGGGCCCCGGAGCCGCCCGGCACAGCCGGCTCAGTGCCCGGCGGCCAGGCCCTCCAGGTGGGACAGGTCGTTCCAGACCTCCACCGCCGGGGCGCCGTACTCCCAGGACAGCACGCACAGCGCGGCCGTACCGAGCTTGAACCGCTGGGCGTACTCGGGCGGCAGGCCCAGCCAGCGGGCGGTGAGGATGCGCAGCAGGTGGCCGTGGGCGAACAGGATCACGTCCCGGTCGGCGCAGTGCATCACGGTGGTGTCCGGGGCGGGGACGCCGTGCTCCTCGTTGAGGCCGGCCAGGAAGGCGTCCACCCGGGCGGCCACCTCGGAGAGCTTCTCGCCGCCGGGCACCCCGTCGCGCCAGATCAGCCAGCCGGGCTGGTCACTGGAGCGGATGTCCGCGCCGGTGCGGCCCTCGTACCGGCCGTAGTCCCACTCCATCAGCTCCGGACGCTCCACCGCGCGGTCGCCGAAGCCGGCCAGCTCGCAGGTCTCCTTGGCCCGGCCGAGCGGGCTGGTGTAGACGAGCGCGTCCGGCAGCCCGTTCCAGGGGGCCTTGGCGAGGCGGGCGCCGAGGGCCCGGGCCATCGCCCGGCCCTCCTCGGTCAGCGGGATGTCGGTGCGGCCGGTGTGGCGGCCGGTGGCGGACCACTCGGTCTCGCCGTGGCGGACCAGCACGATGCGGGCGGGCATGGGGACTCCTAGCGACGGGGCGGTGGCAACGGTCGGTCGGTCTCACCATTGAGCACCGGGCTCCATGATCCCCCACCCGGGCGGCGACCACGATCGAGGGGCCCGTCCCGGCGGCCGCGGGACCGGGGGCGGCAGGCGTCCGGTTCCGGCCGCGGCCCGGGGGCGGCGGACGTCCGGTTCCGGCCGCGGACCGCCTCTCCAACGGCCGGTCCGCACCGCGTTGTCGGACCCGGATGCGACACTGGGCCGCACCATGAACGTCTCGACGAACGTCCCGCCGCGCGGGCCCGCTGAGCCGCTCGCCCAGCGGCTCGCGGAGCTGCGCGGACCGGCCCCGCAGCGCAGTCTGAACGCCCGCTCCCTCGCCGCGCTGGCCGCCAACCCGGGCTGCCACCGCCGCGCCGTGCTCGACGCGGCCGGGGTGGACAAGTCGGTGCTGGCGGCCCGGCTCGGCCGCCCGGCCCCCTTCGGCCAGTCCCCCTTCGCCATCGCCCGCGGCGTGATCTTCGAGTCCCGGCTGAAGGCCGACGGCTACGCCCCACTGCTGGAGCCGCTCCGCCACCACCTGGGCCTCCCTGCGGACGGCCACGCCCCGCTCCTGGTGCCGGACCTGCTGCACCGCTCGGGCCCGGCCGTGCGCGCCGACCGGACGGCCGAGGCGCTGGCCCTGGCCGCCGCCGACCCGGAGGCCTGGACGCTGCTGGACCACCCGATGCTGCGCCTGGGGGTGGCCGGCAGCACCGCCTACCTGGAGCCGGACGCGCTGGTGGTGCACGGCGGGCGGTGCACGGTGGTCGAGATCAAGTCCTTCCCGGTGCTGGACGGCGGCGCCGACCCGGCCAAGGTCGGCGCCGCCGCCCGGCAGGCCGCCGTGTACGTGCTGGCGCTCCAGCGGCTCGCCGCCGCGGCGGCCGGGCAGCCGCTCGCCGAGGACCCGTACACCGAGCAGCGGCTGCCGGGCAGCCCGCGCACCAGCGTGCTGCTGGTCTGCCCCAAGGACTTCGGCAACCGGCCGACCGCGGTCGCCGTGGACGTCCGCCGCGAACTGGCCACCACCCGCCGCCAGCTGGGCCGGATGACCGGCATCGGCCGGCTGCTGGCGGCGCTGCCGCCGGACGCCGACTTCGACCTGGCCGCCGACGAGGACGGCGCGCCGGCCCGGACCACCGAACAGCTGGCCGCCTCGGTCGAGGCGGTGCCCGCCGCGTACAGCCCGGACTGCCTCTCCACCTGCGAACTCGGCTTCCACTGCCGCGCCCGGGCCCGCTGCGACGACCGGGTCGAGCAGCTCGGCCGGGGCGTGCGCGGCGAGCTGGGCAGCATCCGTACGGTCGCCGAGGCGCTGGCCGCCGCCGGCACCAAGAGCGAGGACCTGGACGGCGCGGACGACGCCGCCGAGCGCCTGGCCTACGCGGCCGCCCTGCGCGCCGAAGCCCTGGGCGCCGGCGCCGTGGGGGCGGAAAACCAAGGGGCTCGCGCATGAGCCTGCTCACCACCCTCGCCCGGCTGGAGGCCGTCCGCAGCGGCCGGGCCGAGCCGCTGGCCACCGTCCGGCACCGGCACCTGTCCGACCGCCCGATGGTGCTGGTCCCGCTGACGGCCGCCGGCGAGTCCGGCGCGCCGCTCGCGGTGATGCTCGGCACCGACCGGGACGCGCCCCGGCTGCACCTGGTGCCGCAGCCGCTCAACCGCACCCTGCGGTTCGACTTCCTGGCCGAGCTCGCCGCCGACCTGCTGCCGTACCTGGAGTCCTTCGCCGAGGACGTCGAGCAGATCGAGGGCTCCGAGAAGGACCCGGAGACCGGCGAGAAGACCCAGGTGTTCCGCGAGCTGTGCGCGGACGCCCCGCAGCTGGTGGTGCCGAACGGCGCGGGCGTGCACCACCTCGCCCTGATCGGCCGCTCGACCCGCTTCCGCCGCACCGCCGAGGACGAGGAGCCGGGCCCGTACCCGGCGCCGGTCCGGGTGCCGCTGCTCGGCCGCTGGCTGACCCACCTCACCGACCGCGCCCAGGTGCCCGGCTCCTCGCTGCTGCTGCCGATGACCGGCCTGCTGGCCCGGCACTGGGCGACCGGCCAGAGCCACCTGGAGGACCAGCACCTGGCGGCCCGGCTCGCCTGGCACCGCCCGCCGGACGGCCTGACCGGCGCGCGGGCGGCCGAGCTGGCCGAGTCCGCCCGGGACGACCGGGGGCAGCTGCTGCACCCGCCGGCCGGCCCGGCCACCGACCCGCGCTTCGACGAGTTCGTGCTGGCCCCGGCGATCACCCGCTACGACTCCGCCGTGGGCGCCCTGCAGCACAGCGCCGAGCAGCGCGACGAGGCCGCCGCCGCGCGCGCCCGGACGGCCGTGCGGGCGGCGGTGACGGCGCTGGAAGAGGCGCTGGCGTCGGTCCTGCTGCCCACCTGGCGGGACGTCTGGCAGGGCCTGGACCTGCTGCGCGCCCTGCCGCCGGCCGGTCACCTGGCGGAGCGCTGGACGGGCGACCGCTGGTCCTACACCGGCCACCGGGACCGGCTGGCGGCCGGCGAGCCGCCGCAGCCCCGGCAGGACGACGCCGTCACCGCCGCCCGCAAGCTCGCCCAGCGCGAGCGCGAGCAGGCCCGCCTGGACGTCCAGGAGGCGCTGGACGACCCGCTGGCGATGGCCGAGCACCGGCTGTCCGGCGAGGCGTTCAGCGGCGTGGTGACGGAGGTGGTGCCGGACTGGGACACCACCGGCCGCTCCCCCAAGCCGCGCCCGCTGGTCACCCTGCGCACCGCCGACCGCCCGCACGCGGACCTCGGCCGGGAGGTGCACCGGGTGCACGGCCCGAGCCCGCAGAAGGCCGAGATCGTCGCGGTGGACACCGCCGAGGGCACCCTCACCCTGCGGGTGCTCTCCGGCATGGGCCGCAGGAAGGAGCCGGAGCCGGGCAGCCTGCCCGAGCCCGGCGAGCCGGTCACCTTCACCCTGTTCGAGCTGACGGTGCGCCAGTCCGCGCCGCTGCCCGAGCCGGACGACACCCCCTGGACCCACGGCGGCCCGCCCGGCGCCGCGCCCGTACCCGCCCCGTCCGTCTCCGAGGAGTGGGAGTGATGACCACTTCGATCCCCGAGCAGGCCCCGGGCGCGGCCGCCGACGCCGCGGTGGCCCGGATCCTGGCGGCCACCGTCCGTCCGCCGGCCGGCGCCCCGCGCGGCGTGGTGGTGGACTCCCCGCCCGGTGCCGGGAAGTCGACGCTCGTGGTGCGGGCCGCCCGCGAGCTGGTCGGCGCCGGCGAGCGGCTGATGATCGTCGCCCAGACCAACGGCCAGGTGGACGACCTGGTGGGCCGACTGGCCGAGAAGGCACCGGAGTTGACGATCGGCCGGCTGCACGCCGCGGACTCCCGGCCCGGTCCGGAGGTGCTGAAGCACGCCAACGTCACGCCCTCCGACAAGGTCGCCGACCTGGTCGAGCACGACGTGGTGATCTCCACCTCGGCCAAGTGGCAGTGGGTGCGGACGGAGGCGCCCTGGCGGCACGCGATCGTCGACGAGGCGTACCAGATGCGCTCGGACGCCCTGCTCGCGGTGGCCCGGCTGTTCGAGCGGGCGCTGTTCGTCGGCGACCCGGGCCAGCTGGACCCGTTCACCGTGGTCGGCACCGAGCAGTGGGCCGGGCTGTCGTACGACCCGTCCGGCAGCGCGGTGGTCACCATGCTGGCGCACAACCCGGAGATCGAGCCGCACCGGCTGCCGGTCTCCTGGCGGCTGCCCGCCAGCGCCGCGCCGCTGATCTCGCGGGCCTTCTACCCGTACACGCCGTTCCGCTCCGGCACCGGCCCGGACGACCGCCGGCTGACGGCCGCCGTCCGCCCGGACGGCTCGGCGCTGGACGCGGTGATCGACCGGGCCGCCGAGCACGGCTGGGCCCTGCTGGAACTGCCCGCCCGGCACACCGTACGGACCGACCCGCAGGCCGTGGCGGCCGTCGCGGCCACCGTCCGCCGGCTGCTGGAGCGGGGGCTGACCGCCCACTCCGAGCAGGGCGAGGCCCCGCTCACCGCGGACCGGGTCGCCGTCGGCACCGCCCACCGGGACCAGGCGGCGGCCGTACGCGCGGCCCTGCTCAAGGCGGGCGTGCCGGTGGACGGCGCGGCCGGTCCGGCCGTCACGGTGGACACCGCCAACCGCCTGCAGGGCCGCGAGTACGACGTCACCGTGGTGCTGCACCCGCTCTCCGGGCGCCCCGACGCGACCGCCTTCCACCTGGAGACCGGCCGGCTCTGCGTGCTCGCCTCCCGGCACCGGCACGCCTGCATCGTGGTGGCCCGGGCCGGGATCGCCGAGCTGCTGGACGAGCACCCCGCGACCGAGCCGGTGCAGCTGGGCGTCCCGGTGGCCTTTCCGGACGGCTGGGAGGCCAACCACGAGGTGCTGGAGCACCTGAGCCGCCACCGGGTCCACCTGCGCTGAGGCCCGTCCGGCCGGCCGCCGGGGTCAGTCCTCGGTCTCGCAGACGGCGTAGGCCACCACCGACCCCCGCTCCGCCTGCGCGCTCCAGCCGCGCGCGTCGGCGGTGGGGCCGTCGGCGCGCACCGGACCGTCCGCGTCCGGCTGGAGCCGGTAGCCGCCGCCGGTCAGGTGGGTGCCGGCCGGGCAGGTCGCCGTCGAGGCGCCGCCGGGGGCGCTCGGCTCCCCGGTGACCACCAGCGCCGTCTCGGCGGCCGCGGCGGGCGGGGCGACGGAGGCGGCGACCGTGAGCAGGGCGCCCAGCAGGGACAGGACGGACAGGGCGAGGGCCGTCAGGCCTCTTCTCACACGCATGGGGGTTCTCTCCGGTTCGTCGGCTTCATCGGCTGCCTCGGCTTCGTCGGGCAGCCCGGGCGCACCGGGTGCACCGGGCGCACCCGGACAACCGGTTCGCATGCGATCCGGAAGCGCGGCGCACGAGTCGCGCGCCCGGCGTGCGCCGGGGAATAGCGCTCGCGTGCGCACCGTTCCGCTACGGGCCCCCGCCGCGAGACAATGGACGGCGGCCACGACCGGGCGGCGCAGCCCGGAGCAGATTTCCCCCACCCCCACCCGAAACCCGGAGGTGTCCGTCCATGCCCGACTCCCCAGAGTCGTCCGAGCCCACCAGGCGCCTGCGTCCGGTGCAGCTGCTGTTCGAGCCGCAGTCCGCCGAACCCGAGCCGGAACGATTCTTCGACCTGGAGTCGATCGAGGACCCGGCGGAGCTGCTGCGCCGCTCCACGGAGCTGGCCCTGGCCTTCCGGGCCGCCGCCGAGCGGGCCACGGACTTCCAGGCGGTCGCCGCCGCGCAGCTCGCCGACCCGCGCCGGTTCGACGCGCTGTCCGACGCCGAGGTCGCCCGGCGGGCGGACTGGACCCCGGACTACGCCGCGAAGATGATCGAGTACGGCCGCACCCTGCTCCAGCCGCGCCGGCACGAGGACTGAGCGCCCGCGGCCGGACACGGGCCTCTGGCATATGCGCGGCGGGGAAGGGTACGCCGTCCCCCGCCGCGCTGTCCGGCGAACCGCGCTTTCCGTCGCACCGGGGGCGTGCGCCGCACAGGCTGCTCTCCGTGGAGATCTGGACGCAGCAATCGGTGACGCAGCAGTCGGTGTCGTACCCGTCGGTGATGCACCCGTCGGTGGAGTGCGTCGGCGCGGCCGGGGAGGCCTGGCTCGCTTCCGCCAGCGAGTACCCGCGCAGCATGCGCGCCCTGTGGGAGAGCCGCCCCTGGGCGCCCTCGGTACTGCCCTGCGGGCGCGCCTTCGACGTGATCAGCATGCCGGCGCTGTTCGGCCGCCGGGTGCTGGACGAGCTGTGGGCGTCCGGGCCGGGCTGCGGGCCGGTGGCCGTCCACCGGGGGCGGCTGCTGCTGTTCGTCCAGCCGGGCGCGGCGCCCCGGCTGCGCCGGCTGCTGGCCTGGGAGGAGTGGGCCCGGGACGTGCCGCCGCTGCTGTGCCACGGCAAGGGCGACGCGGTGACCGTGCCGCCCCTGCAGCGGCTGGTGAACAGCCCGGACTCCCCCGGGCAGGGCGCCGGCCGGTGGATCGTCGCGCCGGAGCGGCGCGACCCGCGGCTGCCCGGCGCCGCGGTGGTGCTGTGGGCCTGCGTCCGGGCGGCGCGCGAGCCGGGTGCGCCGGTTGCCGCCGGGGCGGCCGTCGTGACCGGGGGGTGAACGCGGGGCGGCCGTTATTCGATTTTGGCTCGGCCGCACGGCGCTGCTAGAGTCTTCTCTGTCAGCAGGCGCCGCTAGCTCAGTTGGTTAGAGCAGCTGACTCTTAATCAGCGGGTCCGGGGTTCGAGTCCCTGGCGGCGCACAGACAGTCGGAAGGCCCTTCGCGAGAGCGAAGGGCCTTCCGGCGTTTCGGCGTCTCAACGCTCCGGCGTTCCGGGTTTCCGGGTTTCCGGGGCCGGAGAAGCGTCCCGGGCCGCCCGCCGGAGCGGACGGCCCGGGACGACGGGCTCAGCGGCCGCGCAGCGCGCGGTAGCGGGCGACCAGCTCGGCGGTGGAGCTGTCCAGCTGCTCGGTGCCCTCGCCGGTGAGCAGCACCGGCTCGATCCGCTTGGCGAGCACCTTGCCCAGCTCGACGCCCCACTGGTCGAAGGAGTCGATGTTCCAGATCGCGCCCTGGACGAACACCTTGTGCTCGTAGAGGGCGACCAGCTGGCCGAGCACCGAGGGGGTGAGCTCGCCGGCCAGGAGGGTGGTGGTCGGGTGGTTGCCCTGGAAGGTCTTGTGCGGGACGAGCTCGGCGGGCACGCCCTCGGCCGCGACCTCCTCCGGGGTCTTGCCGAAGGCCAGCGCCTGGGTCTGGGCGAAGAAGTTGGCCAGCAGCAGGTCGTGCTGGGCGACCAGGCCTGCGGGCAGGTCGGCGACCGGCTTGGCGAAGCCGATGAAGTCGGCCGGGATGACCTTGGTGCCCTGGTGCAGCAGCTGGTAGTAGGCGTGCTGGCCGTTGGTGCCGGGGGTGCCCCAGACCACCGGGCCGGTCTGCCAGTCCACCGGGGTGCCGTCGCGGGTCACCGACTTGCCGTTGGACTCCATGTCCAGCTGCTGGAGGTAGGCGGTGAACTTGGACAGGTAGTGCGAGTAGGGCAGCACCGCGTGCGCCTGGGCGTCGAAGAACGCGCCGTACCAGACGCCGAGCAGGCCGAGCAGCAGCGGGACGTTCTGCTCCGGCGGGGCGGTGCGGAAGTGCTCGTCGACCAGGTGGAAGCCGTCCAGCATCTCGCGGAAGGCGTCCGGGCCGATGGCGGTCATCAGCGAGAGGCCGATCGCCGAGTCGTAGGAGTAGCGGCCGCCCACCCAGTCCCAGAACTCGAACATGTTGGCCGTGTCGATGCCGAAGTCCTGCACGCCCCGGGCGTTGGTGGACAGCGCGACGAAGTGCTTGGCCACCGCCTCGGTGCCGGCGCCCAGGCCGCCGAGCAGCCAGTCCCGGGCGGAGACCGCGTTGGTGATGGTCTCGATGGTGGTGAAGGTCTTCGAGGCGACGATGAACAGCGTCTCGGCCGGGTCGAGGTCGCGGACCGCCTCGTGCAGGTCGGCGCCGTCCACGTTGGAGACGAAGCGGACGTCGAGGTCGCGCTTGCTGTACGAGCGGAGCACCTCGTAGGCCATCGCCGGGCCGAGGTCGGAGCCGCCGATGCCGATGTTGACGACGGTGCGGATCGGCTTGCCGGTGTGGCCCTTCCACTCGCCGCTGCGGACCCGGTCGGCGAAGGCGGCCATCTTGTCGAGGACGGCGTGCACCGCGGGCACCACGTTCTCGCCGTCGACCTCGACCACGGCGCCGCGCGGGGCGCGCAGCGCCGTGTGCAGGACCGCCCGGTGCTCGGTGTTGTTGATCTTCTCGCCGCGGAACATCGCGTCCCGCAGCTCGGCGACACCGGTGGCGGCGGCCAGCTCGCGCAGCAGCCCCAGCGTCTCGTCGGTGACCAGGTGCTTGGCGTAGTCCACGTGCAGGTCGCCGACCTGGAGGGTGTAGCGGCGGCCGCGCTCCGGGTCGGCGGCGAACAGCTCGCGCAGGTGGGTGGCGCCCAGTTCGGTCCGGTGCTTGGCCAGGGCGGCCCACTGCGGGGTGCGGTCGAGCGGGGTGCGGGCGTCGGCGCGGGTCTCCGACATCGGTGGGTCCTCGATTCATCTGGGTGCAGAAACCGGCAGGGCCAGGCGTGAGGGTTCGCCGAGGTCGTGCGGGTACTGGTGGTGCGCCGACTCCGTTGACGGCCTGCCCGGGTTCAGCCTATGCAACCCCGGGGCCGGTCGTGCGCATTCCGCCCGGCCCCGGCTGCCGCCCCGTCACTTCCGTTCGGAGCGCAGGTCGAGTCCGCGCAGCACCTCGTCGACCAGCTCCGGATCGGCGCCGGGCTCGCTGCGGGCGGCGAGCATCTCGCGGCGGGAGGCGGCGATCATCTCCTGCTCGACGTCCCGGGCGGCCCGCCACTGGGCCATCCGCAGCTTGGCCTCGGCGGCCTCCTCCTCGGCGTAGTTCTCCGGGCAGAGCCGGGCCAGCCGGTCGTGCTGACGGTCCCGCAGGCGGTCGGCGACCTCGGCGGGCAGCCGGTCCTGCTCCTCCAGTTCGCCGAGCCGGTTGAGCCCGGCCTTGGCGGCCCGCCACCAGAGCTGGCGCACCGCCTGCTCGTGCTTGTCCTGGTCGATGTCCAGTTCGAACCGCTTGGCCAGCCAGGGCAGGGTGAGGCCCTGCACCAACAGGGTGAAGAGCACCACGCTGAAGGCGATGAAGACCAGCCGGCCGCGCTCGGGGAAGTCCTCGCCGGAGTGCAGGGTGAGCGGGATGGCGAGCGCCAGGGCGACGGTGGCCACGCCGCGCATGCCGGACCACCAGAGGATCACGCTCTCCTTCCAGCTGAACGGCGTGTCCTCCTCGTCGCCGGAGCGCAGCCGCTTCGACAGCCAGCCGGCCGGCAGCAGCCAGAGCAGCCGGACCGCCACGACCACCGCGATGACCACGGCGGCGTCGCCGATGAAGCCGGTCCAGCCGCGGCCGGCCTCCTTGAGCACGGTGGCCAGCTCCAGGCCGATCAGTCCGAAGGCGACGCCGGTGATCAGGATCTCGACCACCTCCCAGAAGGCGTTGCCGACCAGCCGGTAGGCGACGGCGTCCGCGTCGGAGGCCCGCTCGGCGAGGTAGAGCGCGCAGACCACGACGGCGAGCACGCCGGAGCCGTGGATCTCCTCGGCCAGGGTGTAGGCGGCGAAGGGCACCAGCAGGTTGAGCGCGACCTGCTGGGTCGGGTCGTCCAGGCGCTCGGCGAGCTTGGTGTTGACCCAGCCGAGCGCGACGCCGACCACCACGGCCAGCACCGCGGACAGCACGAAGCGCAGCACCGCGTCGCCGCCCGAGAAGTCGCCGCTGACCATGGCCTCGATGGACAGCGAGTAGATGACGATCGCGGTGACGTCGTTGAACAGCCCCTCGCTCTCCAGGATCGCCACCAGGCGGCGGGGCAGCCCGACGCTGCCGGCCACCGCGACGGCGGCGACCGGGTCGGGCGGGGAGACCAGCGCGCCGACCGCGATGGCGGCGGCCAGCGGCAGGGCGGGCAGCAGCCAGTGCACGGCACCGGCCACGGCGACCGTGGTGACCACCACCAGGCCGATCGCCAGCAGCAGGATCGAGCGGGCGTTGGCCTTGAAGTAGCGCACCGAGGAGCGCCGGGCCACCGCGAAGATCAGCGGCGGCAGGACCAGCGGGAGGATCAGCTCGGGTTCGATGCTGACGTCCGGGATCTGCGGGACGAGCGCCATGACGATGCCGAGCAGGGTCATCAGCACCGGTTGTGGCACTCCGGTCTTCCGACCGAGCGGCATGGTCACCACGGAGGCGAGCAGCACCAGGAAGAACAGGGGCAGCTGGCCCACGGGGAGGTTCCTCTCGACGACGGACGGCTGAGCGCCGTCCAGGATAAATCTGACAATGCGCCCATCAGTGTCGACACGCTGAACAAAAGCTTGACCTCAAGCGCACTTCAGGCCCGAGGATCGTCGACAACGGATGGATCAAGAAGGCTCACGAAGGTTCGAGAAGGATCGAGAAGGGGCGGGAAAAGGCATGAAAGCGGTCACCGTGACGGGGAGCGGCGGTCCTGAGGTCCTACGGGTCACCGAGGTGCCCGACCCGGAGCCCGGGCCGGGCGAGGTACGGGTACGGGTGTACACGGCCGGGGTGCAGCCGGTGGACCTCGCGATCCGGGAGGGGTTCCGTCCGCCGGGCCTGGCGGTCGAGCCGCCGTTCGTCCTCGGCAACGAGTTCGCCGGGGTGGTCGACGCCCTCGGTCCGGACGCCGGCGACTGGCGGGTCGGGGACGAGGTGCTGGGCTTCCGGGTGCTGGGCTGCCAGGCCGACCGGGTCGTGGTCGACGCCGGCCGGCTGGTCGCCAAGCCCGCCGGGATGCCCTGGGAGCAGGCCGGCTCGCTCTCCGCCTCCGGCCAGACCGCGCACCTGGCGCTCACCGAGCTGGGCGTCGGCCCGGGCGACACCGTGCTGGTGCACGGCGCCGCGGGCGGGGTCGGCACGGTCGCCGTCCAGCTGGCCCGCGCCTGGGGTGCCACCGTGGTCGGCACCGCGAGCGAGCGCAACCACGCGTACCTGCGGGAGCTGGGCGCGGTACCGGTCACGTACGGCGAGGGGCTGGTGGAGCGGGTCCGGGCGGCGGCGCCGCAGGGGGTGACCGCGGCCTTCGACGCCGCCGGGCGGGGCGCCCTGGAGGCCTCCGTCGAACTGGTCGCCGACCGGGACCGGATCGGCACCGTGGTCGACTACCCGGGCGCCGAGCGGCTGGGCGTCCGGCAGCTGCGGGGCGAGCGGACGGCCGGGCGGCTGGCCGAGCTGGTGAAGCTCTGGGAGGCCGGCGCACTGCGGCTGGAGGTCGAGGAGTCGTTCCCGATCGAGCGGGTCGCCCAGGCCCACCGGCTGGTCGGCTCCGGGCACGTCCGGGGCAAGGTGGTGCTGACCATGTGAGCGCGCCGGGCTCCCCGCCCCGGGCCGATTGTGAGTTTCAGCCGCTGACCAGGTAATGTTCTCCACGTCAGCAGGCGCCGCTAGCTCAGTTGGTTAGAGCAGCTGACTCTTAATCAGCGGGTCCGGGGTTCGAGTCCCTGGCGGCGCACAGACAGCCGGAAGGCCCTTCGCGAGAGCGGGGGGCCTTCCGGCGTTCCGGCGTACGCCCGCGCGGTTTCCGCCGTACGCCCGCGCGCGCCTCCGGTCCCGCGCCGCCGCACGCGCCCCCGCCCTCGCTCCCGCACGCGCCGGATGGCAGGAAAGGTGGGAAGCAGGTCATTGCTGCCACCGCTCCCCGTTGGGAGGCTGGCCGTATGAGAGCGCACAGCGTGGTCATCGTCCTCTTCGAGGGCGTGCAGAGCCTCGATGTGACCGGCCCCCTGGAGGTGTTCGCGGGGGCGGGCCGGGCCGCCGGGCAGCCCGCGGCCTACCGGGTCACCACCGCCTCCCCCGGCGGCGGGCCGGTGCGCAGCCACAGCGGACTGCGGCTGCTGCCGGACGCGGACCTGGCCGGGGTCGGGCCGGTGGACACCCTGCTGGTTCCCGGCGGGATGGACACCGGGCGCCCGGACCCGGCCCTGGTGGAGCGGATCCGGGAGCTGGCCGGAGCGGCCGAGCGGGTGGTGTCGGTGTGCACCGGGGCCTTCCTGCTCGCCGAGGCCGGGCTGCTGGCCGGGCGCCGGGCGACCACCCACTGGGCCTACGGCGAGGAGCTGGCCCGGCGGTTCCCGGACGTCGAGGTGGACCCGGACCCGATCCACGTCCGGGACGGGCGGATCGCCACCTCGGCCGGGGTCACCGCCGGGATCGACCTGGCGCTGGCCCTGGTCGAGGAGGACCTCGGGCGCGAGACGGCCCTGCTGGTCGCCCGCCACCTGGTGGTCTTCCTGCGCCGGCCGGGCAACCAGGCCCAGTTCAGCACCCAGCTGGCCGCCCAGGTGGCGGCCCGGCAGCCGCTGCGCGAGGTGCAGCGGTGGATCGCCGAGCACCCGGAGGCCGACCTCTCGGTCGAGGCGCTGGCCGACCGGTCGGCGCTGTCGCCGCGGCACTTCGCCCGGGCCTTCGCCGCCGAGGTGGGGGTGACCCCGGGCCGGTACGTGGACGGGGTCCGGCTGGAGGCCGCCCGGCGGCTGCTGGAGGACACCGACCACGGCATCGAGGAGATCGCGCGCTCCTGCGGCTACGGCACCCCGGAGGCGATGCGGCGCGCCTTCGTCCGGGCCCTGGCCGCCCCGCCCGCCGAGTACCGACGCCGCTTCCGACCCGAACCCACTGGAGGTCACTGATGCGCATCGCCATCCTGCTCTACCCCGAGTTCACCACCCTGGACGCGGTCGGCCCGTACGAGGTGCTGTCCCGGCTCCCCGGCGCCGAGGTGGTGTTCGCCGCCGCCGAACGGGGGCCGGTCCGCAACGACGTGCACAGCCTGGCGCTCACCGCGGACGCCGCCCTGGACGAGGTGGACTCGGCCGACCTGCTGCTGGTGCCCGGCGGGCCCGGGACGGAGGCCCAGCTGAAGGACCGGGCCGTGCTCGACTGGGTGCGCCGGATCGACGCGACCACCACCTGGACCACCTCGGTCTGCTCCGGCTCGCTGATCCTGGGCGCCGCCGGGCTGCTGGAGGGCCGCCGGGCCACCTCCCACTGGGGCGTCCTCGACCGGCTGCCCGGGTACGGGGCGGAGCCGACCGGGACGGAGCGGGTCGTCATCGACGGCAAGTACGCCATCGCCGCCGGGGTCTCGGCCGGGATCGACCTCGCGCTGACGCTGGCCGGCCGGATCGCCGGGGACACCGTCGCCCAGGCGATCCAGCTGCTGATCGAGTACGACCCCCAGCCGCCGTACGACTCCGGCGCGCTCGCGAAGGCGTCCCCCGAGGTGGTCGAGGAGGTGAACCGGCTGATGCGGGGCTAACCCCGCACCGACGGGAAGGCGTGCCGGCGGGCGGCGGTGGCCACCGCGAGGACGGGGAGCATCAGCGCGAGCACCGTCCAGGGCAGGGCGCCGGTGCCCAGGCCGCTCAGGACCAGGCCGCCGAGCACGCCGCCGCCCGCCATCGCGGCGTTCCACAGGGTCACCAGGACGGCCTGGGCGGCGTCCGCCCGCTCCCCGCCCGCGTCGCCGAGGGCGGTCTGGAGCAGGGTCGGGGCGCCGCCCCAGCCGAGGCCCCAGAACAGCGCCGCGGCGTACACCAGCGGCGTGCTGCCGGACGCCACCGCGAGGACGGCCGCGGTCACGGCGACCAGCAGCGCGCCGCCGATCGTCAGCTGCCGCAGCCGGCGGTGGATGTGGGCGCCGACCAGCCAGACGCTCGCCAGCGAGGCCAGCCCGAAGACCAGCAGCACGGTGCCGGTGGCGCCGCCGAGGCCGGCCCGGTCCAGGAAGGGCGCGATGTAGGTGAACAGGATGGTGTGCGCGAGCACCCAGAGCACCGTCACGGTGAGCACCGGCCGGACGCCGGGCACGGTGAGCGCGTCCCGGACCGGTGTCCGCTCACCGGCCGGCTGCCCGGGCTGGTCCGGCAGCAGCGCCGCGATCCAGCCGATCACGGCGACCGCCAGTGCCGTCATGGCCAGGAAGGGCACCCACCAGGCGAGCACCTGCCCGAGGAAGGTGCCGACCGGCACTCCCAGCGACAGCGCGACCGGCACGCCCGCCATCGCCACCGCCATGGCCCGGCCCTGCTGGTCGACCGGCACCAGCCGGCGCGCGTACCCCGCCAGCAGGGCCCAGGCGAGGCCGGCCGCGACGCCCGCGAGGAAGCGGGCGGCCAGCGTGAGCGGGTAGTTGGTGGAGACCGCGGTGACGGTGTTGGCCACCGCGAAGCCCGCCATCGCGGTGAGCAGCAGCCGCTTGCGGCCCCAGCCGGCGGTGGCCGCGCTGAGCGGGATCGCGGTGACGGCGGAGCCGATCGCGTAGACGGTGACGGTCTGCCCGGCCGCGGACTCGCTGACCCCGAGTGCCTCGCTCATCCCGGGCAGCACCCCGGCGGGCAGGTTCTCGGTGAGACCGGTGACGAAGACGGCGGTGGCCAGGGCGAGCAGGGCGGGGAGCGGGAAGGGCTTGGGGGGTACCGGGGTGGTGAGCTGTGTGGTCGCCATGGGGACCATGCTTGGACCTCACACCGGTGTCAGGTTCAAGCACGGTCCCGCGGGCGGCCGGGTCAGCGGATCAGCCGGCCCGGGACTCGGCTGCTCAGCGGCCGAAGTAGCCGTTGAAGTTCTTGGAGAACTCCTGGCCGCCGAACCGGTCCCAGTTGATCGACCAGGTCATCAGCCCGCGCAGGTTCGGCTGCGCGCCCGAACGCGGCACGTAGGTCCCGCAGTTGGCCAGCTTGGTGAGGCAGTCGAGCGCCTTGTTCACCTCGGCCGGGGCGACGTAGCCGTTGCCCGCGTTGGTGGTGGCCGGCATGCCGATGGCGACCTTGGAGGCGGGCAGCGCCGGGAACACGTTGTTCGCGTTGCCCGCCACCGGGAAGCCCTTGAGCAGCATGTCGGTCATCGCGACGTGGAAGTCGGCGCCGCCCATCGAGTGGTACTGGTTGTCCAGGCCCATGATGGAGCCGGAGTTGTAGTCCTGGACGTGCAGCAGGGTGAGGTCGTCGCGCAGCGCGTGGATAACCGGCAGGTACGCCCCGGCGCGCGGGTCCTGGCCGCCCCAGGGGCCGGATCCGTAGTACTGGTAGCCGAGTTGGACGAAGAAGGTCTCCGGCGCCATGGTCAGCACGAAGCCCGGGCCGTACTTGGCCTTGAGGGTCTTCACCGCGGAGATCAGGTTGACGATGACCGGGCTGGTCGGGCTCCTGAAGTCGGTGTCACCGGTGTTGAGGGAGAGCGAGTGGCCCTCGAAGTCGATGTCCAGGCCGTCCAGGCCCCACTTGTCGATGATCGCCGAGACCGAGCTGACGAAGGTGTCCCGGGCGGCGGTGCTGGTCAGCTGGACCTGGCCGTTCTGGCCGCCGATCGAGATCAGCACCTTCTTGCCCTGGGCCCGCTTGGCGGCGATGGCGGCCTTGAACTCGTCGTCCGACTCGACGGTCGGGCACTCGGTGGCCGGGCAGCGGTTGAAGCGGATGTCGCCCGAGGTGACGGAGGTGGGCTCGCCGAAGGACAGGTTGATGAAGTCCCAGGAGTTCGGGACGTCGGCCATCCGGGTGTAGCCGGCGCCGTTGGCGAAGCTGGCGTGCAGGTAGCCGACCAGGGCGTGACTGCCGGCGGGCGGGCTGGTGGGCGTTCCCGTCGGGGTGCCCGTGGGCGTGCCGGTCGGGGTGCCGGTGGGCGTGCCCGTGGGCGTCCCGGTCGGTGTGCCCGTCGGGGTCGCGGTCGGCGAGGCGGTCGGCGAGGCCGTCCCGGTGGGCGTCGGCGTGGGCGTCGGGCTGGGCGCGCCCGGCCCGTCCAGCGAGATGTCGTCCGCGTAGTAGGTGCCCTGGCCGTACCAGCCGTGGGTGTAGACGGTGGCGCTGGTCTGGGTGGCGCCGGTGGTGAAGCTGAGGCTGAGCTTCTGGTACGAGCCGCCGGTGCCCGGGGTCCAGGTGCTCGGGCCGCCGCCGTCCACGCCCAGGTAGACGTACGAGCCGTTGACGTAGGCGCTGAGCGTGTAGGTGGTGTTCGGGGCGACGGTGACGGTCTGGCCGCACTGGGCGGTGTCGCCGGCCGTGGCGGCCGCGGCGAGCGCGCGACTGCCGCCGTGCACCGGGCTGGTGACGACGCTGCCGGAGTTGCCGGAGCAGCTCCAGGGGCCGAGCGAGCCGGACTCGAAGCCGCCGTTGACCAGGAACTCGCCGGCCGAGGCGGTGGGCGCCAGGCCGAGTGTGACGCCGACCAGCGTGGCCGCGGCGACGGCGGAGGCGGTGCCGGCCGCGATGGTGGCGCGGCGTTGTCCGGGAAGGGTTCTGCGCATGCGGGTGCTCCTGCGATGGCGCGGTCGTGGGGGACGTCCGAGGGCACGCCGGAGCACGGGCCAGTGGGGGGAACGGCCCTGCCTGGCACCCAAGTTGGACTAGACCACTGAAGTGGATCCGGCCGGGAGGTGTCAATGGTCCAGACCGGTTCGGGCGGCCCCGGCCCATCGGCGCCCGGCCGCCCCCGGTTGCCTCCGGTTGCCGGAGGTGACACCCCGTCGAAGGATGGAGGCGTGACCCCGCCCGGCTACCTCCGCCACCCCCACCTGCACGGCGGCCTGCTCACCTTCACCGCCGAGGACGACGTCTGGATCGCCCCGCTGGACGCCGGCGGCGGCGGCACCGGCCGGGCCTGGCGGGTCGGCTGCGACCGCACCCGGGTCAGCCACCCCCGCTTCTCCCCCGACGGCACCACCCTCGCCTGGACCAGCTGGCTCGCCCTGACCCCCGAGGTGTGGACCGCCCCGGTCGAGGGCGGCCCGGCGGACCGGCTCAGCTTCTGGGGCAGCCAGGACACCCGGGTGCGCGGCTGGCTGCCGGACGGCGAGGTGCTGGCCGTCACCTCCTACCACGAGCCCTTCGGCCACTACACCTGGGCGCACGCCCTGCCGCCGGACGGCTCCCCCGGCCGCCGGATGCCCTGGGGGCCGGTCGGCGACGCCCAGATGAGCCGCGAGCGGACCGTACTGCTCACCGGCGCCGCCCCGCACGGGCCGGCCGCCTGGAAGCGCTACCGGGGCGGCGCCACCGGCCGGCTCTGGGTGGACGGCGACCGGATCCTGCCCGGGCACACCGGGCACCTCGCCGCGCCGATGCCGGTCGGCGGCCCGCTCGGCGACCGGATCGCCTTCCTCTCCGACCACGAGGGCATCGGCAACGTCTACTCCTGCCGCCCGGACGGCACCGACCTGCGCCGGCACACCGACCACGCCGCCTACTACGCCCGCGAGGCCGCCACCGACGGCACCCGGATCGTCTACCAGCACGCCGGCGACCTCTGGCTGCTGGACGACCTGGCCGCCCCCGCCCCGCGCCGGCTGCACGTCCCGCTCGGCGGCGCCCGGGCCGGCCGCCGCCCGTACCAGGTCAGCGCCGCCGGCCAGGTCAAGGACCTCGCCTGCGACCAGACCGGCCGGGCCGGGGTGGTCACCGTGCGCGGCAGCCAGTACTGGCTCACCCACAAGGACGGCCCGGCCCGGGCGCTCGCCGACACCCCCGGAGTGCGCACCCGGCTGCCGGTGCTGCTCGGGCACACCGGCGAGGCGGCCTGGGTCACCGACGCCGAGGGCGCCGACGCGATCGAGGTGGTGCCGCTGCCGGGGCACCCCCGCTCGGAGCAGCACCGCCACCGGGTGCTCGCCGCCGGGCGGATCGGCCGCGTCCTGGAGCTCACCGCCTCCCCCGACGGCAGCCGGCTCGCCGCCACCACCTCGGACGGGCGGCTGCTGCTGGTCTCCGCCGCCGACGGCGGGGTGCGCGAACTGGCCGCCTCCGGCTACGGGCCGGTCACCGGCGCCCGCTTCTCCCCCGACTCGCACTGGACCGCCTGGTCCGAGCCGGTCGCCGGGCGCTCGCTGCGCCGCATCCGGCTCACCCGCGCCGACGCCTCCGCGGCGACCACCGACGTCACAGACGGCCGGTTCGAGGACGAGCAGCCGGTGTTCACCCGGGACGGCCGCTACCTGGCCTTCCTGTCCTGGCGCGGCTTCGACCCGGTCCACGACGTGCACACCGGCGACCTCTCCTTCCCGGTCGGCTGCCGCCCGTACCTCGTCCCGCTCGCCGCCGACACCCCCTCACCGTTCACCGCCCCGCCCGAGGACGGCGCCGCGCACGGCGAAGGCGGCGACGGCACCGTCCGGGTCGACCCGGAGGGCATCGGCGAGCGGCTGCTCCAGTTCCCGGTGATCGCCTCCAAGTACTCGGCCACCGACGCGGTGCGCGGCGGGCTGGTCTGGCTGCGCTGGCCGATCTCCGGCACCCTCGGGCAGACCTTCGCCAGCCCGGAGGACACCTCGGGGCGCCCCTCGCTGGAGCACTTCGACCTGGCCCGGGGCACCCGCAGCACGCTGGTCGACAAACTGGACGGCTACGCGGTCTCCGGGGACGGCGGCTCGATCGCGGTGTACTCGGCCGGGACGCTGCGGGTGGTCCCGGTCGCCGCCCCCGCCGCCGGCACCACCGTCGACCTGCGCCGGATCACCCACACCGTGCACCCGGCCGCCGAGTGGCGCCAGGCCTACCACGAGGCGGCCCGGATCGTCCGGGACCAGTTCTGGGACGAGCGGATGTCCGGCCTGGACTGGCCCGCGCTGGTCGCCCAGTACGAGCCGCTGCTGGACCGGGTCTGCTCCCCCGACGACTTCGCCGACCTGCTGCGCGAACTCCTCGGCGAACTCGGCACCTCGCACGCCTACGTCACCCCCTCCCGGCGCGCCGAGGGCCCGGTGCTCGCCCAGCAGCCGCTCGGCCTGCTCGGCGCCAACGCCCACCGCTCCCCCGACGGCCGCTGGCTGGTCGACCGGGTGCTGCCCGGCGAGACCTCCGACCCGCGCGCCCGCGCCCCGCTCGCCGCCCAGGGCGTGCGGGACGGCGACGAGTTCCTGGAGGTCGGCGGCCGCCCGGTGGACCCGCTGCGCGGACCGCTGCCGCTGCTGGCCGGCACCGGCGGCACGACGCTCGAACTGGCCCTGCGCGGCGCCCCGGACGGCCCGGTGCGGCGGATCGTGATCACCCCGCTGGTCGACGAGCGGCCCATCCGCTACCAGGACTGGGTGGCCAAACGGCGTTCCCTGGTCCGCGAGTTCAGCGACGGGCGGTGCGGCTACCTGCACATCCCGGACCTCGGCGGCTCCGGCTGGGCGCAGTTCAACCGGGACCTGCGGCGCGAACTGGACAAGCCCGCGCTGGTCCTGGACGTCCGCGGCAACGCCGGCGGCAACGTCTCCGAACTCGTCCTGGAGAAGCTCTCCCGGCACGTCCTGGCCTGGGACTTCACCCGGGACCGCCGCCCGGTCCGCTGGCCCCGGCACGCACCGCGCGGACCGCTGGTGGCGCTGGCCGACGAGGCCACCAGCTCCGACGGCGACGTGATCATCGCGGCGATCAAGCTGCTCGGGCTCGGCCCGGTGATCGGCGCCCGCACCTGGGGCGGGGTGGTCGGGATGAGCGGACGGCACACCCTCGGCGACGGCACCCAGATCTCGGTGCCGAAGAACGCCTCCTGGTTCGGCGGCGGGCTCGGCTGGACGGTGGAGAACCGGGGTGTCGAACCGGACGTGCACGTGCTGCGCACCCCGCGCGACTGGGCCCGGGGGCGCCACCCGGAGCTGGTCGCCGCCGTCCAGCTGGCCCTGGAGCTGCTGGAGGACGCCCCCGCCGCCGAGCCGCCGTCCGCCGACACCCCCCGGCCGGACCTGCGCCGCCCGCCGCTGCCGCCGCGTACGGCCTGAGCTCCGGACTCAGCCCCAGGGGTCGCCCTCGGCGGTCATGTTCTCGGCGGCGCGCCGGTCGGCCTCCTCCTGGGCGAGCCGTTCCTGCTGCTCCCGGGTGCGCTCGATGTCGTCGCCGTACGCGTCGGCGGCCTCGTCGTGGGCGAGGGCGGCCCGCTGGGCGGACTCCTGCCCGACGGACTCGTGCTGCGGCCGGTGGAACAACCTGTCGAAGATGCCCATGGCTCCTCCTCCGGGGGGAACGACGGAATGCCGGGCTGTCCCCCACTCTCACACCGGGCACGGACGGGCGCACCTTGAGCCTTTGGTCCCTGGTGAACGCGTCCAAGGGCCGTAGCCGGGAGCCGCCGGACGGGCGGAGGGTGGTGGCCGTCGGCGACATCCACGCCACCCCCTGGAGCCCGCAGTGACCGTCGTACACCCCGGAAGCCCCGCCCGGCGCACCGCCGAGGACCAGCACGACGGACCGCGCCGGCGGGTCGGCCCGCTGGCCGCCCTGGACGGCCGGCTGCCCGGCGCCCACGACCTGCTGCTGATGCAGTGCCCCAGCTCGCTGCGGCCCCTCGCGGGCGGCGAACTCCCGGACTGGGCACGGGCCGTGCTGCGGGCGCACCCCTGGGTGACGGTCGGCCGGGCGCCCGCCGTGGTCGGCAACCCGGTGGACCTGCCGCACCCCCAGCGCTGCACCCGCGACCCGGAGGCCGCGCCCGAGCTGTGGTTCCCGGTGACCGTGCGCGGCCCGCGCCCCGGCCAGCGGCTGGACGCCCTGGCCCCCTGGGCGGCGGTGGCCCGGACCCTGCGGCCCGAACAGCTCCCCGACCGGCGCGGGCACCTGGCCCCCGAACGGCTCGCCGGCATCCCGGCCCTGGCCCTGCTGCCCGAGGTCGGCCGCCTGGTCGCGGACCACCGGCTGCCCTGGGGCCCGATCGGCGCGGTCGGCTACGAGCTGGGCAGCGGCGTGCCGGTGGCCGGGCCGATGAGCCCGCTGCGGCTAGTGCTGCGCGCGCCGCAGCCGATCAGCCGGCGGGACGCCCTGCAGCTGCGGCGGGCCCTGACCAAGCTGCCGGTGCCCGTGCAGGCCGAACTGGAGACCCGGCACGGCTCGGTGCAGCTCGCCGAGTACGCCTCCGGCGCGCTCGGCCTCACCCTGCTGACCCCGGACGGGCCCCGCGAGGTCCACGACCCGTGGTTCCCCCGGGGCCCGTTCGCCTGACGGGCCCGGACCGCCCCCGAGAGAAGTCCTCGAAAAAGTCCCGGGCCCGATGTCAATCCCGCCGGGTCCGCTCCGACGTCCCGGTGTGCGGCACCCCGCCGCACGATCACGGGACAGGAGCCCCAGTCATGAACCAACTGCTCAGAGTCATGAACTTCAATGTCTCCAGCGACGGCGTCGCGGCCGGCGAGCACCAGAGCTTCGAGCTGCCGTTCGGCCTCGACCGCCCCGAGCGGCTCTTCTCCTGGGCCGGGGCCACCGCGAGCTGGCCGATGCGCACCGACCCCGGCGGCAGCCGGGGCCTGGACGACTACTTCACCCGGGACTTCGACCGCAACATCGGCGCCGAGATCATGGGGCGCAACAAGTTCGGGCCCCAGCGCGGCCCGTGGCAGGACCACGAGTGGCGCGGCTGGTGGGGTGCCGAGCCGCCGTTCCGTACGCCGGTGTTCGTCATGACCCACCACACCCGGCCGTCGTTCACGCTCTCCGACACCACCTTCCACTTCGTCGACGGCGATCCGGCCACCGTCCTCAAGCAGGCCCGGGAGGCCGCCGACGGCAAGGACGTCCGCCTCGGCGGCGGGGTCACCACCATCCGCCAGTTCCTCGACGCCGACCTCGTGGACACCCTGCACGTCGCGGTCTCCCCGGTGAAGCTCGGCACCGGGCTGAAGCTCTGGGACTCCCCCGACGAGCTGCTCGACCGGTTCCACCTGGAGGTCGTCCCCAGCCCGAGCGGCGTGGCGCACCACCTGTTCTGGCGGCGATGACACGGGGCCCCACTTCTCGGCGGAGGAGTGGGGCCCCGTTCGGCGCGGTGGGAACGACGGTCAGCCGGTGATGCTCGCCGCACCCGTCTCCAGGTGGCCGGTGAAGCGCTGGGACCAGGTGCTGTCCGCATCCACCGTCACGGTGAAGTCGTACCAGCCGTTGTTGTACGCCACGGCGTTGAAGAAGTCGCTCACGCTGCCGCCGGCCGGGACCTGGTACGTCCAGGGGCCGTCCGTCCGGTAGTTGTTGGACGCGATCGTGAACGTGATCGGGGTGCTGCCGGAGTTGGCGAGCCGGAAGTAGAGCGCGAGCTTGCCGGTGCCCGGTTCGACGGCGTAGGAGGCGGTGACGGCGGCGCTCTTGCCCGCCTTCGTCGCGTCGCCCTTGAAGCGGCGCAGGAAGCGGTTGGGGCCGACCACCGTGAGGTCGTACGGGCCGCCGCCGAAGTTGGTGCCGCAGTTGAAGAAGTCGCTGGTGCTGCCGCCCGGGTCCACCGTGTACTGCCAGGGGCCGCCGCCGCGGTAGGCGTTGGCGTAGGCCGCGAAGTGGGCGGACTTGGTGGCGGTGGCGCCCCCGTTGTCCATCGCGATCCAGACCTTCATCACCCCGCCGGAACCGAACTCCAGGTGGTCCAGGTTGGCGTTCGGCTGGTACGGCAGGGCGCGCGCCGGGCGGGTGCCGGACTCCTGCACCGGGAGCTGGTTGTTCACCGGGGCCGGGTTGGGCAGCGGGCCGCAGGCGGACAGGCCGATGGTCTGCGAGGTGTCGGGCAGCGCGGGCAGGCCGTAGACCGGGTTGGCGAAGTCGAACACGCTGGTGAGGTCGCCGCAGACCCGGCGGCGCCAGTCGCTGATGTTCGGGCAGGTGGCGGGCTTGCCGAGGGCGGCGGTCCAGGTCTCCAGGAAGCGCAGCACCGAGGTGTGGTCGAAGGTCTCGGAGTTGACCCAGCCGCCGCGGGTCCAGGGCGAGACGGCGATGAGCGGGACGCGGAAGCCGAGGCCGATGTTGGTGCCGTTGTAGAACTCGCCCGGGGTGCCGGCCGGGGCGGCGGGCGGCGGGACGTGGTCGAAGAAGCCGTCGTTCTCGTCGTAGTTGATGAACAGGACGGACGAGTCGAAGACGTTCGGGTCCGCGTTGAGCGCGTCGATCACCATGTGGACGAAGTGCGCGCCGTCCACCGGGGTGGCGTACGGGTGCTCGGAGGAGGCCTGGTCGGGGACGATCCAGCTCACCTGCGGCAGCGTCCCGGCCAGCACGTCGGCCTTGATGGCGGCGGCGATGTCGTCCGGGGTCCGCCCGGTGACCTTGGGCACCGAGCCCATGCCCTTGACGGCCAGCGGGCTGCCGGCCTGGGCGCCCGTGAAGTTCGTGAAGTACGCCAGGGCGTTGTCGCCGTAGTTGTCGGCGGCGTTCTGGTAGACCTTCCAGCTGACGCCGGCGCTCTCCAGCGCCTCGGCGTAGGTCTGCCAGCGCAGGCCCTTCTCGTCGCCGCCGTCGTAGGCCGGGCCGCCCGCGGTGCCGGCCGGGTCGATCTGGCCGGACCAGTGGTAGGTGCGGTTGGGGCCGGTCGCGCTGAGCACGGAGCAGTGGTAGGCGTCGCAGATGGTCCAGTTCTCGGCCAGGGCGTAGTGGAACGGGATGTCCTGGCGGGTGAGGAAGCCGAGCGTGCGGACGTTGCCCTTGGCGGCGACCCAGGAGTCCATCTTGCCGCCGTTCCAGGCCTTGTGCTGGTCACCCCATCCGTGGCTGAGGTCCCCGTTGCACTGGGCGAGGCGCTCCGGGTCCGCTCCGCCGGCCGGCTTGGTCTGGCTGAACTGCCAGGGGTACTGGCGGGCGAGCAGGCCGTTCGGCTGGTTGAAGACGCTGTAGCCGCCGGAGATCTGGATGGCGCTGCGGTCGGCGAAGCCCCGCACGCCGCGCAGCGTGCCGAAGTAGTGGTCGAAGCTGCGGTTCTCCTGCATCAGGATCACCACGTGCCGGGCGTCGGTGATGGTGCCGGTCGCGCTGAGCGCGGCGGTGGAAGCGGGAGCTGCGCCACTTCCCTGGGCGGCCCCCGCGGGCCCCGCCGCTCCGGTGCCGGCCACGGCGAGGCCTGCCGCGGCGGCGCCGGACAGCGTGACGAACTTCCTACGACTCAACTCGGCCATCAGACCGGTCCGTCCCTTCGCTGGCGATGTTGTGTGCACAAGTCGGGGCCATCGATCGCGGAGAAGTCTCCACCTCGGCCCGACCGGCCCACCAGGTGCCGACGGCAGGTTTGGCGGACTGTTCGCCCGGGCGTCACCGAGCGACGCCCGGCTGAACGCGCGGAGGGGCTCAGGTGCTCAGCGGTCCTTGACCTCGATCCCCAGCGCGTGGGCGAACTGGGGGGCCAGCTCCATCAGTTGGAGCGAGCTGATGACCGCCCCGCGCAGCCCCTGGTGGCCGTCGACCAGACCGAGCCGGACGGCGCCCCGCAGGTCCGTCCGGCTCAGCGTGGCGCCGCGCAGCCGGACCTCCTCCAGCGTGGAGCCGGGGAAGGACACCCCGGTCAGCTTCGCCTCGCCGAAGTCCACGTCGCGCAGCAGGCAGTCCTCGAAGACGACGTCCCGCAGGACGGCCGAGCGCAGGTTGACCGCCTCCAGCTTGCAGCCCCGGAACACCACCCGGCGCAGCGCCGAGCCGTACCCGGCGACCCCGGCGAGCACGCCGCCGACGAAGGAGCTGTCCTGCCACTCGGAGTCGCTCAGGTCGCAGGCGACCCAGCGGCCGGCCTGCACCCACACCTCGTTGAACCGGGCCTGGCGCAGCTTGACCCCGCTGAGCGCGACACCGGTGAAGGCGCACTCCAGGAAGGCCGCCCCGGCGCCCGACTCGTCGGTGTGCTCGCCGCCGTCGAAGTGCGCGGTGTCGTACCGCTCGTCGGCGCGCAGCGGCCCGGTGTGCGGGCGCAGCAGCTCGGCGTACGGGAGGTCGGCGAGCCGGTCGGGGGCGGAACGGGGCATGGCGGTGGCTCCTGGCGGTCGGGGCGTACGGGTCTCGGCCGCATGCTCGCACGCGGCACCGACAACGCCGGGGAGCGACGAGGCCCCGGACCGGATCGCACCCGGGAACCGACGAGGCCCCGGACCGGCCGCGCCGAGGCGGCCGGTCCGGGGTTCACCGTCCGGGGTTCACTGCCCGGGGTTCAGCGCCCGGCTCAGCCGCGCGCCCAGAGCGAGTTGACGCGGCTGCGCTCGGTGGTGTTCGGGTACGGGTTGGTGCAGGAGGTGCCGGGGCCGCCGCCCGACATCAGCTCGCTGCACGGGCCGGAGTAGTGGTCCGGCAGGCCGAGCACGTGGCCGGTCTCGTGCGCCACCACGCGCACCGAGCTGTACTGCTGGTTCTGCTGGTAGTCGAGGAAGACGTAGCCGCGCCCGTGGCCGTCGGTGCTGGCGTAGGAGCCGCGACTGTCGTTGCCCTCGTAGTAGCGGAAGTCGGCGGCCGAACCGGACTGCAGCTTGACGTTGGCGACCGAGCCGTTCCAGATCTGCGCGGCCTGGGATATCTGGTTGCGGAAGGAGGGGGCGGAGCTGGCGTCGTAGGTGACGGTGACGCTCGCCAGGCCCGGGTTGGCGGCCTGCTTGGCCTTGGCCGAGGCCATCACGGCCTGGAAGAAGGCCTGGTTGTTCGCCGCCTCCGCGGCCGAACCGGCGTACGTCGTGGCGGTGTAGCCCTGCACGGCCGGGGCGGTCGGCGTCGCGGCCGCGGCGGCGGTGGTGGGCAGCACGGCGAGGCCGGCCGCGAGGGCGAGGCCGAGGGTGGCGGACAGCACGGATCGCTTCATGTGGGGGCTCCGATTCCTGAGGTGACGTGGCCGGTTGGGGGCCGGCCGGGGGGAACACCTGGTCAACGGGTGGTGTCCCCAGAGCTTCGGGCAACCCGGCGCGTGCGCGGATGATGCCAACCCGCGATAGCACCGTTCAATACCCCTGCTATGGAGTCGATTTGAGCTGTCTTTTCCTCTCCTTGACTCAATCGTGCCCCTGGCATTCCGTTCCGGCGGCGGCTAGGCTCCGGTCCGGGGAAGTACCCGGGGTGGCGGGCCGCTCGATTCCGGCCGAGCGGCCCGCCATCCCGAACCCGCTTGCCGCTCGCGTCAGTTCCGCGCCGCGAGACCGTTCGCCCAGAGGTAGTCGACCTGGCTGCGCTCGTTGCCGTCGGGGTACGGGTTGGTGCAGGACGGGCCGGGGCCGCCGCCGGACATCAGCTCGCTGCACGGGCCGGAGTAGTCGTCGGGCAGGCCGAGCACGTGGCCGGTCTCGTGCGCCACCACGCGGAGCGAGCTGTACTGCTGGTTCTGCTGGTAGTCGAGGAAGACGTAGCCGTGGCCGTGGCCGTCGGTGCTGGCGTAGGAGCCGCGGCTGTCGTTGCCCTCGTAGTACGAGAAGTCGCCGCTGCCGCTCGCCGCCTGGAGCTGGACGTTGGTCTCCGAGCTGTTCCAGATCTGCGCGGCCTGGGATATCTGGCTGGTGAAGGAGGGCGCGTTCGCGGTGTCGTAGGTGACGGTGACGGTCGCCAGGCCCGGGTTGGCGGCCTGCTTGGCCTTGGCCGAGGCCATCACGGCCTGGAAGAAGGCCTGGTTGTTCGCCGCCTCCGCGGCCGAACCGGCGTACGTCGAGGGGGTGTAGCCCTGGACGGCCGGGGCGGCGGGGGCAGCCGGCGCGGCGGTCGCGGCGGTGGCGGGCAGGACCGCCAGGCCGGCCGCGAGGGTCAGGCCCAGGGCTGCGGACAGCACGGATCGCTTCATGTGGGGACTCCGGTTTCGCGGTGCGCCGGCTCGCCGGGGCCCAATGGGGGCCGGGCCCGGCCGGGGCGCACGGTGGGGGCCGCCCCGGGCGGTGGCCGGGGCGGGCTGCTGCCCCCGAGCTTCGACCCGGGCGGGGCCGTCGCGGATGATGCCAACCGGCGATAGCACCACCGCATAGCGGCCCGGTGCCGTCGTGCGGCGCACCGGTCGATCCGTCGGCCGTTCAGCCGGTCGATCCGTCGGCCGGCCCTTCGGCACGCCTTGAATGCCTGTCATGTCCTTGGCGAAGGCGTGCGACGGCGTCTATGCTCCCGACGTGGAGCTCGACGTGAGACACCTCCGGGTGCTGTGCGCGATCGCCGACAGCGGCAGCCTCCGCAAGGCCGCGCTCCAGCTCGGCATGACCCAGCCCTCCCTCACCACCCAGCTGCACCGCATCGAACGGGCCATCGGCGGCACCCTGTTCACCCGCGAGCAGACCGGCAGCCGGCCCACCGCGCTCGGCCACTCGGTGCTCTCCCGGGCCCGGCCGGTGATCACCGAGATGGCCGCCCTGGTGGCCGCCGCCCGCCAGGAGGCGCGGGACTCGGCTGGCCCCGGCCGGCAGCGGCGGCTGCGGATCGGCAGCGTCGGCAGCCGGGCGGTCGCGGCCTGGCTGCGCCGGGTGCACGAGCGGCTGCCGGACACCGACACCACCATCCACGTGGACATCTCGGCCAGCGCGCTGCTGCGGATGGTCGCCGCCGACCAGCTGGACGTGGCCTTCGTGCACGAGTGCGAGGGCTTCCCGCTGCGGGTCCCGCCGGACGCCGAGCACCGGGTGCTGATGGCCCGGGAGCCGCAGTTCGTCGCGCTCGCCGCCGGGCACCCGGCCGCCGCCCGCGACGTCGTCCACCTGGCCGACCTCGCCGAGGACACCTGGATGGTCGACCCGACCGCCGACCACGAGTACGCGGCGATGCGCCGGGTGTTCACCGAGGCCGGACTCAACCCCCGGGTGGTGCAGGTGCGGGACAACGCCACCGCCGCCGAGCTGGTCGCCTCCGGCGAGGCCGTCCGCCCCTGCCAGCCCACCTCGCTGCCCGGTCCCGGCACGGTGGTCCGCCCGGTGCACGGGGACCCGCTGGCCGTGCGGCTGCTGTTCACCTGGCGTCCGCGCGTGCTCAGCCCGCCCGCGCTGGACGCGCTGTACGGCGAACTGCGGGCCGCCTACCTGGATCTGGCCAAGGTCAACCCGGCCTACCTGGACTGGCTGGCGCGGCACGAGCCGGTGCTGCTGGGCCGGGTCGGTTGACGGGCTGTTCGGACAGGGCGGTTTCGGACTGGGCGGTTCGAACTGGGCGTGCCCCGCGGATCAGTAGGCCCGGCGGGCGCCCGCCCGCCTGCTCTCCCGACCGTGGACCAGCACGCCCACCGCCACCATCAGCGCGCAGACCAGGCCCGCCGCGAGCACCCCGGAGCCGCCGAGCCCGGTGCAGGCCAGCACCAGCGCGGCCCCCGCCGGCGCCACCGCCTGGGCCGCCGCGCCCCGCTTGGTGTGCCGGGAGTGCAGGAACCAGACCGTGACCAGGTAGAGCGCGGTGGGCACGGTGACCGTCGCGGTGGCGGCGGTCTCGGAGATGTGCGCCTGGTGCACCGCCGACTCCACCGCCACCTCCAGCCCGGTGCCGATCGCCGCCGCCGAGGCGAACACCAGGTAGTGCCCGTACCCCCAGACCAGCGCCTGCCGGTTGGAACGCAGGTGCTCGTGGACGGACCGGGCGAAGTAGATCCACCAAGCCGCGAAGCAGATCAGCAGCCCGCCGGCGGCCACCGGCACCAGCCGGCCCAGCTCCTCGTGCTCGTCCACCGCCGACTGCACCGCGACGGTCGCCGCCGCCACCGTCTCGCCGAGCACGATCAGGGTGAACAGCCCGTACCGTTCGGCGATGTGGTGCGGGTGCCAGGAGGTCCGCGCCCGCAGTTCGGCGACCACCGGCACGGCCAGCTCGCACAGCACCCCGACCGGGATGACGTACAGCCGGACGTCCTGCGGCAGGAACAGCACCACCACCCAGCCGGCCTGGCAGAGCGTGATCCCCGCCGCGTAGCCCAGCGCGACCCGGCGCGCCGGGCCCTGCTCGCCGGCGGCCGCGCGCAGCCACTGGGTGACCATCGCCAGGCGCATCACCAGGTAGCCGACGATCCCCAGCGTCAGGTCCTGGGTGGCGAAGATCCGCGGCACGCCGGCGGCGAGGATCAGCACCCCGGCGATCTGCACCAGCGTGGTGATCCGGTACGGCACGTCGTCGACGTCGTACGCGGAGGCGAACCAGGTGAAGTTCATCCAGGCCCACCAGATCGCGAAGAAGGCCAGCACGTAGCCGCGCAGGCCGTCGCCGTAGTGCCCGGCCGCCAGCGAGCCCGCCAGTTCGCGCCCGGCCTGGCCGACCGCGACCACGAAGCAGAGGTCGAAGAAGAGCTCCAGCGGGGTGGCGACCCGGTGCGGCTCGTTCCGGTCGCGCGGGACCATCCGGCGCACCGGCGGCGGATCGACGGGGTGGCTGGGGCGTGCCGTCGCGGCGGGGTCACTGGCCATCGGAGCTGCTCCGGGGAGTCGGGAGGAGGGGCGGGGGGACCGTCCCGCGCATCCTGGCAGCGGCCCCGGCCCGGCGCACGCACCGGCGCGACGGCTCTGCACGCGGGCGTGACGGCCGTGCACGCACCGGCGCGGCCCGGAAAGGCCGCGCGCCCCCGGGCACGATGGCCCCGTATGTCCCCTTTTTTCCTTGCCGTCAGCCGTAGTTGACGCTCCGGTGCGCGAACCGGGTGACAGCGCGGCGGGTTTCCGGGCGCGCCCCGCGCGCTGCGTCGCGAGCGACCGGAGCGCCGCTAGATTCTTCCCCGGTTGGAAGAGCGCGGGCCCTGCCGGGCCCCACGACACGGGTGGCGTGCGGGCAACGCGGAAGGTCAAGGCGGGTGGCGGGATTGCGGGGGCGGCGGAGCCGATCCCCCCGCGTCCGCGCCACCGGCCTCGTGATCACCGCGCTGCTCGCCAGCGCCTGCCGTGCGGCCCGCCCCGCCCCGGCGGCGGCTACTTCTCCCAGCCGAGCTTGCTGTAGTCCTCCCCCGCCAGACCGAAGGCCCCGTAGTTGGCCAGGCCCTTGCGGGTCGCCACCACCTCCGGCCGCTGGTAGAGCTCGACGGTGTGGCCGAGCTCCCAGATCTTCGCGTCCGCCTGGTTGTAGAGCTTCGCGGCCTCCGCCGGGTCGACCGTCCCGGCGGCCTTCTTCAGCAGCTCGTCGATCTCCTGGCTGCCCAGGCGCGAGGGGTTGCTGAAGCTGTTGTCGCCCACCGGCAGCCGGAAGTTGGTCAGGCTCTTGGAGAGCGGGAAGGAGTCGGTGTTGCGCCAGCTCGCGATCTCGAACTTGCCCGGGTTCACGTACTTGGTGAAGAAGTCGTTGGCGGGCACCTTGTCCAGGCTGACCTTGGCCCCGGCCGCCTGCCACATCGCCACCGCCGCGGTGGCCAGGTCGATCTGGGCCTGCGGAGTGGAGTCGTTGAGCACCCAGTGCAGTTCCAGCGGCCGGCCGTCCTTGGTGCGCGGCTGACCGCCGCCGGCCTCCTTCCAGCCCGCCTCGTCCAGGAGTTTCTTGGCGGCGGCCAGGTCGAACCTTGCCCAGTCGCCGGAGGTGTCCTGGTACCCGGTCTGGTTGGGCATGAAGATGTGGTTGCCGAGCGGCTTGAACTCCACCGGCACGCCGTTGTTGGCGATCTTGATCAGTGCGGAGCGGTCCAGCGCCTTGCCGAGCGCCTGCCGGACCGTCCGGTCGCTCAGCGCACCCGAGCCGCCGAAGGAGATGTGCACCTCGTCCCACGGACTGGCGCTGCGGATCACGGTGTCCTTGGCGTCCTTGAGCTGCCCGTACGCGGTGGCGGTGCCGGCCGCGGCATAGTCGATCTCGTTGTTGAGGTACGCCTGGGTCGTCGCCGACTGGGACATCACCCGGAAGGTGACCTTGTCGACCTTGGCCCTGGTGCCCCACCAGGCCGGGTCGGGGACGAGGGTCAGGGTCTGCGCGGTCTTGTCCGCCGTGCCGACCTTCAGCGCGCCCGCGGTGATCGGGATCTTCTCCACCCAGCCCTTGTTGAAGTCGTCCGGGGTGGAGATCCCGGCCGCCGGGATCAGCGGGCGGAACAGGTTCTGCCAGTCGGCGTACGGCTCGGCGAAGGTGACCTTCACCTCGGTCGGATCGGCGCCCTGCTCGACCGCGGAGATCTGCTCGTAGCCGGACGGGTCGGAGACGTTGTACGCCGGGTCCTTGCCACCGGCGGCCTGCCAGTCGGCCTTGAAGTCCAGGTAGCCGAGCGGCTTGCCGTCCGACCACTTGGCCTTGGGGTTGAGCCGGTAGGTGACCACCTGCGGCGAGGTCGAGGTGACCTTGGCGTCCACCAGGTAGTCCGGGTCGGGCAGGAAGCTGCCGGCGGCGTCCGTATTGAAGAGCGAGGGCTCCAGGTTGCGCATGATCGAGACCGCGGAACCGTAGTAGCCGTCCACCTGTAGCGGGTTCCACTGGGTGATCCACTGGTAGAGCGGGAAGCGCACCTCCCCGCCGTCCTTGACCTGGTCCAGCGGCTTGGGGTTGAGGTCGTTGGCGCCCGGGCCCGGCGGCTCGCTCTTCGCCGCGTTGTCGGCGGAGCCGCCCCCGCCCGAGGTGCACGCGGTGACCGCGAGCGCGACGGCGACGGCGAGCGCGGCGGCCCGGCCGAGGCGGCGGGCCGTGGTGGAAGCGTCCATGAGGGTCCCCCTGGGATCGATGACGGGAGTTGGGGCGCGAGAGGTGTGACGGGGCTTGAGCGTGGGCAGCCAATTCGGCACCGGGCGAGCAGAAGGTAACAGCGGATCAGATCCGCCACCAGGGGGAGGAGGGCACACCTGATCGAAAAGTCACACGCGGCAACACGGGCGCAACACCGCCTCAGTGCCCGGGTGCTTCACTCTCACCTGCGCTTTCCCAACTCACCGATCAGTCAATCGATCTGACGATCCGCCGAACCCTGCCAACCGACGCCCCGAACGGGCCCGGACCGGAGGCCCCCACCCGATGCCCACCAGACGCGTCGGCCCCACCCGCACCGTGACGGGCGGCCGTTGATGCTCCGCTTCCTGACGAAGCGGCTGAGCTACTACGCGGTGCTGCTGATCGCCGCCGTCTTCCTGGCGTACGCGATCTCCGCGACCGCCCTGCAACCGCGCACCTACTTCGACGCCAAGGTCCCCCGCCCGGCCGTCGAATCGGTCGAACGCCAGCTCACCGCGCTCAACCTGAACGACCACACCCCGGTCGTCGAACGCTTCGGCCACTGGGCCGGCGGGCTGCTCCACGGCGACCTCGGCCGGACCATCCACGACACCCCGGCCACCGACGACTTCGGCCGCCGGGTCTGGGTCTCGCTGCGGCTGCTGCTGCTCGGCAGCCTGCTGGGCATGGTCCTCGGCGTCGCGGCCGGGGCCTGGAGCGCGGTGCGCCAGTACCGGATCTCCGACCGGCTGCTCACCGTGCTGTCCTTCGTGCTGCTCTCCACCCCGGTCTTCCTGGTCGCGCTGTTCCTCAAGAACGGCGCCATCGCCGCCAAGGACGCGGCCGGCCACGACGTCATCCCGTTCACCGGCTACGAGACCCCCGGGCTCACCGGCGGCCTCGGCACCCACCTCGCCGACTGGGCGCTGCACCTGCTGCTGCCCACCATCTCGCTGGCCCTCGGCGGCCTCGCCACCTACAGCCGCTACCAGCGCGGCACCATGCTCGACGTGCTCGGCTCCGACTACCTGCGCACCGCCGAGGCCAAGGGCCTGACCCGCGGCCGGGCGCTGCTCAAGCACGGGCTGCGGACCGCGGTGATCCCGATGTCGACCATGTTCGCCTACAGCTTCCTGGGCATCTTCACCGGCGCGATCTTCACCGAGACGATCTTCGGCTGGCACGGCATGGGCGAGTGGCTGATCCAGTCGATCAACGAGCAGGACGTCAACTCGGTGGTGGCGATCAACCTGTTCACCGCCGTCGTCGTGCTCGTCTCCGGCTTCCTCGCGGACACCCTGCACGCCGCCCTCGACCCGCGCGTGCGGTCCTGACCGGAGGAGAGCCGAATGACCACCACCGTCGCCGAGCCCTCCGCCCCGGCCACCGCCCCCCGGGGCACCGGCCGCGGACGGCTCGTCCTCAGCCGGCTGCTCGCCGCCCGCGGCGCCGTCGCCGGGGCCGTCATCGTCCTGCTGCTGTTCCTGCTCGCCTTCGGCGGCGCGTACCTCACACCCTGGGACTACGCCGCCCCGGACTTCTCCGCGCTGCACCAACCCCCTTCCGCCGAGCACTGGTTCGGCACCAACGGGGTCGGCCAGGACGTCTTCGCGCAGACCGTCCGCGGCCTGCAGAAGTCGCTGGTCATCGGTCTGCTGGTGGCGCTGTTCTCCACCGTGCTGGCCTCCGTCGTCGGCGCCTGCGCCGGCTACTTCGGCGGCTGGACCGACCGGGCGCTGATGTTCCTGGTGGACCTGATGCTGGTCTTCCCGGCCTTCCTGATCATCACCATCGTCTCGTCCCGGCTGAAGAGCGCCGGCTGGATCGCCTTCGTCCTGCTGCTCGCGCTGTTCAACTGGATGATCACCGCCCGGGTGGTCCGCTCGATGACCGTCTCCCTGCGCGAGCGCGAATTCGTCCTCGCCGCACGGTTCATGGGCGTGCGGCCGCTGCGGATCATCAGCCGGCACATCCTGCCGAACGTCGCCTCCTTCCTCATCATCGACGCCACCATCGCGGTCGGCGGCGCCGTGATGAGCGAGACCGCGCTCTCCTACTTCGGCTTCGGGGTCAAGCCGCCGGACGTCTCGCTCGGCACCCTGCTCGCCGCCGGGACCGGCGAGGCCCCGGTGTTCCCCTGGCTGTTCTACTTCGCCGCCGGGCTGCTGGTGCTGTTCGTCCTCGCCGTCAACCTGATCGGGGACGGGCTGCGCGACGCCCTCGACCCCACCTCCGGGACGGCGCCCCGCCGTTCCCGGTCCGCCCGCCGCTCCCGGTCCACCCGCCGTTCCCACCGCCCTGCCAGCCGTAGGAAGCTCCCGTGACCACCACCGTCGAAACCCCGCTGCTCGCCGTCCGGGACCTGCGGGTCGACTTCGCCGGGCCCGACGGCCCGGTCCCCGCCGTCCGCGGGGTGGACCTCACCCTGCGGCGCGGCGAGACCCTCGGCATCGTCGGCGAGTCCGGCTCCGGGAAGTCCGTGACCGCGCTGTCCGTGCTCGGGCTGCTGCCCGGCACGGCGCGGGTCAGCGGCTCGGTGCGGCTGGACGGGCGGGAACTGGTCGGGCTGCCGGGCCGGGAGCTCGCCGCGATCCGCGGCCGCCGGATCGCCATGGTCTTCCAGGACCCGCTGTCCGCCTTCACCCCGGTCTACCGGATCGGCGACCAGATCGCCGAGGCGGTCCGCGTCCACCAGCGGGTGGACCGGGCCGCCGCGCGCCGCCGGGCCGCCGAACTCCTCGACCTGGTCGGCATCCCGGCACCCGACCGGGCCCTGGACAGCTTCCCGCACGAGTTCTCCGGCGGCATGCGGCAGCGCGCGATGATCGCCATGGCGGTCGCCAACGATCCCGACATCCTGCTCGCCGACGAGCCCACCACCGCCCTCGACGTCACTATCCAGGCCCAGGTGCTGGACGTGCTGCGCACCGCCCAGCGGGAGACCGGCGCGGCGCTCGTCCTGGTCAGCCACGACCTCGGGGTGATCGCCGGGGCGGCCGACCGGGTCGCGGTGATGTACGCCGGACGGGTGGTCGAGACGGCCGGGGTGGACGAGCTCTTCGCGGCCCCGCACCACCCGTACTCGCTCGGCCTGATCGGCGCGCTGCCCCGGCTGGACGGGCGCGGCGGTCCGCTCGTACCGATCCCCGGCACCCCGGCGCCGATGGCCGAACTGCCCCCGGGCTGCCCCTTCGCGCCGCGCTGCCCGCTCGCGGAGGAGCGCTGCACGACGGCCGAGCCCGCCCTGGAGGGTACGGAGGAGCACCTGTCCGCCTGCGTACGGTCGGCGGAGCTCGCCGAGCGACGGCCCGCGCCGGCCGAGGTCTACCCCGTTCCGGAGCTGCCGACGGCCGCCGCCGGCCCCGTCGACCGCTCCTCCCGGACGCCGGTGCTGTCGGTGAGCGGCCTGGAAAAAACGTTCCCCCTCCTCAAGGGCACGGTGTTCAAGCGCAAGGTCGGCGAGGTGTACGCGGTGGACGGCGTCGACCTGGACCTGCGGGAGGGCGAGACCCTCGGCCTGGTCGGGGAGTCCGGCTCCGGCAAGTCCACCACCCTGTTCGAACTGCTGCGGCTCGGCGCCCCGGAGACCGGCCGGATCGAACTGCTCGGCCACGACACCGCGACGCTCACCCGGGCCGAGGCCCACCGGCTCCGCGCCCGGGTGCAGATCGTCTTCCAGGACCCGATGGCCAGCCTCGACCCCCGGATGCCGATCGGCGACATCGTCGCCGAACCGCTGCTCGCCCAGCGCGCCCCGCGCGAGGAGATCGCCCGCCGGGTGCCCGAGCTGCTGCGCCAGGTCGGCCTCGACCCGGAGCACGCCGTCCGCTACCCGCACCAGTTCTCCGGCGGCCAGCGCCAGCGCGTCTCGATCGCCCGGGCCCTCGCCGTCCGGCCCGGGCTGCTGGTGCTGGACGAGCCGGTCTCCGCCCTGGACGTCTCCATCCAGGCCGGGGTGCTCAACCTGCTCCAGGCCCTCAAGGCCGAACTGGGCCTCTCCTACCTGTTCGTCTCGCACGACCTCTCGGTGATCCGGCACCTCGCCGACCGGGTCAGCGTGATGTACCTCGGCCGGACGGTCGAGCAGGGCGAGGTCTCCGCCGTCTTCGACCGCCCCCGCCACCCGTACACCCGCGCCCTGCTCTCCGCCGTCCCGCTGCCCGACCCCGCCGCCGAGCGCGCCCGCGACCGCGTCCTGCTGGCCGGCGACCCGCCCCCGCCCACCGAGCGCCGCACCGGCTGCGTCTTCCGCACCCGCTGCCCGCGCTACGCCGCGCTCACCGCCCCGGCGGACCGGGCCCGCTGCGAACAGGAGCGGCCGGCCCTGCTCGGCGCCCCCGGGGCGGACCACCAGGCGGCCTGCCACCACCCGGAGCCGGCAACCCGGGGGCAGTGACAATCGGTGATCACTCGAACACGATTCGGTGGATCCGGTCGGCGGCGTGTAAAGTCTTCGACGTCAGCAAGCGCCGCTAGCTCAGTTGGTTAGAGCAGCTGACTCTTAATCAGCGGGTCCGGGGTTCGAGTCCCTGGCGGCGCACATGGCAAGGTCTCAGGCCGTCCACTCCGGTGGGCGGCCTGAGGCGTTTCCCGGCCGGGTAGGCCTTCTCCCCATGAACTCCCCCGACACCGGCACCCGGCCCCTGGCCGAGGAACTGCTGCTGCTCTGCGCCGACCCGGCGGACGGACGCCTTCGGATCCCCGCCCTCACCCTCTCGACGGCGGTCGCGGGCGCCGTCCTCGCCGAGCTCCAGCTGGCCGGCACGATCACCGTCGACGGGCGCCGGATCACCGGCCACCGGCCGCCGGGCGACCAGGACGAACTCGCCGCCGCCGTCCTGGCCGACCTCGGGCAGGCGGGCGAGGGCCGGCCCCGGACCCTCGAACACGCGCTGCGCGCGCTGACCCACCCGCACGGCCGGGCGACCCACCACCACCTGGACCGGATGGTCGGGCAGGGCGTGCTGACCGTCCGGAGCCACCGCTTCCTCGGGCTGCCCTACCGCCGCTGGACGGCCGTGCGGCCGGACGCCGGAGCGCTGATCGCCGCCCGGACGGCGGCCACGCTGGCGCGCGCCGGGCTCTCTGGTCCGACTGGTCTCTCTGGTCCGACCGGTGCGGCTGATCCGACCGATCCGGCCGACGAGCGCGACCGGCAGCTGGCCGGCCTGATCGGGGCGGCCGGGCTGGAGCGCCGGCTCTACCGGGGTCCGGACGGCGCCGAGACCCGGCACGCCGTCCGGCAGCTGGCCCGCGACCTGCCGGTCCCCCGGGCCGTGAAGCGGGAGATCACCCGGCGGAGGTCCCAGTCCGGGGGCTGATCCGTGCTCCGGCACCCGCCCTCACGGCCTCCGGCACCCGGGCCGACCGCTCAGTGGGTGTCGAGCACCGCCGAGGCCACCGCGTCCGGGCGGTCGAACATCACCAGGTGCCCGGCCGGGGCGGTGGTGCGGAAGTCCGCCCCGAGCAGCGCCGCCAGCTCCCGCTGCCGGGCCAGCCAGTCCTCGGTGCGGCGGGTCCGGCAGCCGTCGTCGGCGGCCAGCACGGTCACCGGCAGGTCCTCGGCCAGCGGCCGGGTGCGCCGCAGCTCGTCCAGTTCGGCGGCCGTGTCGAGGTAGCGGCCGTTCTCCCGCAGCAGCGCGCGCAGCGCCCGCCCGGTGCGGTAGCAGTGCCGGACCAGCGGCGCCGGGGCGAGGTCCTCGCGGCGGACGGTGGACAGCCGGGCCATGGCCCGGCGGGCGGTCGGGCCCAGCAGGTAGGGCACGGCGAGGGCGGTGGCGGCGCCGGCCACCGCCCGGGCCGCCAGGTCGCGCGCGGCGGGCGCCGGGTAGGGCCGGGCCGCCGCCTCCACGCTGCCGTCCACCAGCACCAGTCCGGCGGTCCGCTCGGGGTGCAGCCGGGCGAAGGCCTCGACGTGGAAGCCCGCGAGCGAGTGCCCGACCACGGTGCAGCGTTCCCGCAGCCCGAGGCCGTCCAGCACCGCCCGGATGCGCCCGGCCTCGCCGGCCGCCGTCGGCGCGGGCCGCCCGGTGGCGGGCTCCCCGGCGCTCAGCCCGTAACCGGGCCGGTCGAAGCGGACCACGGTGCGGTACGGGGTGAGGAAGGGGACGACCAGGTCCCAGTCGAACCAGCTGCTGCCGAGGCCGCCGGAGAGCAGGCAGACCGGGCCGCTGCCCTCGGTGCGGACGTGCAGCGGGACGCCGTCGACGCGCAGGAAGCGCGCCCGGTCGACGGCCTCCGGTCCGGCGGTGCTCATGTCGGCCTCCGTCCCGGGGACGGTTCGGTCGGTCGGCGCCGCCCCTCGTCCCCCTGGTTCACCTCGGCGTCCTCGGCGTCCTCGTCCGTACCGTCCGAGCGGGCGACGCCCAGGGCCAGCAGGCCGAGCCAGAGCGCGACCAGCAGCACCTGGAGCCGCTGCCCGGCCCCGAGCGCCCAGGTGCCGTGCCCGGCCTGGAAGGCGGCGATCGAGGCGAGGCTCCAGCCGGTGGCGAGCAGCTCGGCGCCCAGCAGCCAGGGCCCGAACCGGCGCACCGGCGGCCACCAGTGGTAGCGCCGGGCGGCCACGGTGAGCGAGACCAGCGCGGTGAGCGCCCCGGCCATGGCGAGGCTGCTGGTGACCGCGTGCGCGGTGTGGGTGGCGGGGACGAGCCCGGCGGTCTCCCGGGCGGCGCACATCTCGTCGCTGGTGGGGGCGCAGCTGAGCGGCAGCCGGGAGTCGGCGGCGGTCGCGGCGCCGAACAGGGCGAGCGCGGACCAGCCGGCCAGCGCCCAGCGCCGCCGCCGCGAGGCCCCGACCCGCCCGGTGGCGAGGGCGGTGCCGGCGGCGGCGAGCAGGCAGAGTCCGGCGGCCAGGTCGGTGGCCCGGAACAGGCCGCCCAGCGGCTGGTCCTCGGCGGCGAGTTCGCTGATGTACGCCTGCACCGGGTCGAGTCCGGTGCTCAGCACGACCTCCAGCACCCAGGCGGTGTACGCCACGGCGCTGAGCAGCAGCAGGGTGGCGACCGTCGTCCGCGCGGCGCGGTGGCCTGGCTGGGGGCGGGGCACCGTTCCACCCTAACCAGCGGCGAACTCCGGACCAACCGGAAGGAAAGGGGCGGATCGATCGGCCGCCGCCCGGGTCGTTCGCGGGTGCCCCGGGGTCGACCCGGGGGCGGCTCGGCGACGGTTCGGTGATGGCTCGGTGATGGTTCGAGGCACCCCTCGGAACCGTGTATTGTTTTCCAGGTCAGCAGGCGCCGCTAGCTCAGTTGGTTAGAGCAGCTGACTCTTAATCAGCGGGTCCGGGGTTCGAGTCCCTGGCGGCGCACAGACATTTGGGGAGCCTCTCGCAGCAGCGAGGGGCTCCCCGATTTTTTGGCCTCCGACGTCCGTTTTGCGTGTGATGTCGGTCTCGATTGGCGATCCGCCGGAGCTATCCGGCCCGTTCTGCTCGTCCAGGGCAGTAAAACCGGAATCGGGACAAAGGTCCCCAACCGCCGATGTCCCCGTCCGTGCCGGGCTGCCTCGATGCGCCCGCAGGAAAGGCCGCGCTTTGTCCAGAAACGCCCAGGGCGGCCGTCGCACGCCGTCGATCAGTCTCCGGCCGGTCAAACGGCTCAAGCGCTCCGCCGGCCCGGCCGGCGGGTCCGGCGGGTCCGGCGGCAGGAAGCCGCGACGTCCGAAGCGCACCGGCTGGCGCCGGCTGATACCCACCTGGCGGATGACCCTGCTGGGCTTCGGCTCCGCGCTGCTGCTCGGCATCGGTCTGTTCGCCCTCGGGATCGCCCTGGTGAAGGTGCCGGACGCGCACGCCGCCGCCACCGCCCAGAGCAACACCTGGCTCTACGCGGACGGTTCGGTGCTCACCCGCACCGGCCAGACCAACCGGCAGAACGTCTCCCTGGACAAGGTCTCCCCCGCCGCCCAGCACGCCGCGCTGGCCGCCGAGGACCGGAACTTCTACAACGAGGGCGCGATCAACGTCCAGGGCCTGGCCCGGGCCGCGGTCAACACCGCCAAGGGCCAGGGCACCCAGGGCGGCTCCACCATCACCCAGCAGTACGTGAAGAACACGTACCTGAACCAGAAGCAGTCGGTCACCCGCAAGGTGAAGGAACTGTTCATCGCCATCAAAGTGGACGCCACCGAGAGCAAGAACGACATCCTCTCCGGCTACCTGAACACCTCGTACTACGGCCGCGGCGCCTACGGCATCCAGGCCGCCTCCCAGGCGTACTTCGGCATCGACGCGTCCGCCCTCGATCCCGCCCAGGGCGCCTACCTGGCCACCCTGCTGAACGCCCCGAGCGCCTACGACGTCGCCACCGCGACCGCGGCGGGCAAGCAGAACGCCGTCAACCGCTGGAACTACGTGCTCGACGGCATGGTCAAGGAGGGCTGGCTCTCCGCGGACGAGCGGGCCAGGACCGCCTTCCCGGAGGTCCGGGACCCCCAGCCCAACCCGGGCCTGTCCGGCCAGGCCGGCTACCTGGTCGACGCGGCCACCCAGTACCTCACCTCCAGCGGCGTGATCAACGAGACCGAGCTGGCCAAGGGCGGCTACACGATCAAGCTGAGCATCGACCCGGCCCGCCAGCAGGCCCTCCAGGACTCCGTCCAGGCCCAGCTGCACGACAACCTGAACCCGGACAAGCGGAAGAAGGACGCGGCCGCCCAGGCCGGCGCCGCCTCGGTGGACCCGAAGACCGGCGCGGTCGTCGCCCTGTACGGCGGCGTCGACTACGTGAAGCACTACGTCGACAACGCCACCCGGCGCGACTACCAGGCCGGCTCGACCTTCAAGGCGATCGCGCTGGCCGCCGCCTTCGAGAACAACGCCAAGACCCAGGAGGGTCGCACCGTCACCCCGCGCACGGTCTACGACGGCACCAGCGGCCGGAAGGTCCGCGGCGGCAAGGGCACCCCGTACGCGCCGCCGAACGAGGGCGACAAGAGCTACGGCCAGATCACCCTCCAGCAGGCCACCGACTGGTCGGTCAACTCGGCGTTCGCGCAGCTCGCGCAGGACACCGGGCTCCAGAAGGTCAAGGACACCGCCGTCGCGATGGGCCTGCCCGGCAACACCCCGGGCCTCGACCCGGTGCCGTCCATCCCGCTGGGCGCGGCCACCCCGAGCGTGCTCGACATGGCGGGCGTGTACGCCACGCTGGACAACGGCGGCAAGCAGATCACCCCGTGGCTGGTGCAGTCGGTGGACCGCGAGGGCGAGAACGTCGCGCTGCCCGCGCACAAGACCACCCAGGCGATCAGCGAGGACACCGCCAACCAGGTCACCTCGATGCTCCAGGGCGTGGTGAGCGACCCGGGCGGCACCGGCTGGCGGGCCAAGGGCCTCGGCCGCCCGGTGGCGGGCAAGACCGGCACCACCGACGACCAGAAGTCGGTCTGGTTCGTGGGCTACACCCCCGAGCTGGTCACCTCGGTCGCCCTGTTCGGCCAGGACCCGGGCAACGGCTCCCAGGTCAGCCTGAGCGGCGTCGGCGGCATCGACGGCGCGGCCGGCGGCCAGTTCCCGGCCCAGATCTGGACGAGCTACATGAAGTCCGCACTCAAGGGCCAGCCGGTCAGCGACTTCGCCACCCCGGCGGGCGGCGACTCCTCGGGCGCCACCGACCTGCCGACCGCCCCGAGCACGCCGAGCAGCGCCCCGTCGACGGGCGCCCCCAGCGGCGCTCCGAGCACCGGCCCCACCACGGCGCCGGGCGACGGCTCGGGCTCGACCCCGTCGGGCGGCACCGACGGCGGCGCGACCACCGCGCCGACGGCCCCGCCGACCAGCCAGCCCACCACCCAGCCCACCCGGCCGCCCCGGCCCACCTCGAAGCCGACGCAGACCACCCAGCCGACCGCGCCCCCGACCAGCCAGCCGACCGGCCAGCCCACGGGCGGGACGGGCGGGACGGACGCGCTCACGGGGGCGGGCGCCTCGTCCCGGTCCGGGGGCTGACGGGGGTCCGATCACCCCGGCCCGTTCACTCGGCCCCGGCCGCCCGCTCTCAGCTGAGACCGGGCGGCCGGGGCCGAGTGATTTCGCCGCTGCGTACGGTGAAGGGCAGGACCGAATGACGGAATGGCGCCTTACCCGATCATTGGTATGACTGTCACAATGCGGCCGTGCACAGATCAACGGCCTCGCCCACCCTCCCTTCGGGCAGAACCCTCGGCCTCGGCCTCGCGCTCGTCTCCGCCTTCGCCTTCGGCGGCTCCGGCACCGCGGCCAAGCCGCTGATAGAGGCCGGACTCTCCCCCCTGCACGTGGTGTGGCTCCGCGTCACCGGGGCGGCGGTGGCACTCCTCCCGATCGCCTACCGGCACCGGGACGCCGTCCTGCGCCGCCCCGGCCTGCTGCTCGGCTTCGGCCTGCTCGCCGTGGCGGGCGTCCAGGCCTGCTACTTCGCGGCGATCTCCCGCATCCCGGTCGGCGTCGCCCTGCTCATCGAGTACCTCGGCCCGCCGCTGCTGATCGGCTACGTCAAGTTCGTCCAGCGCAAGCCGATCACGCGCGGCGCGGCCATCGGCGCCGGCGTCGCGGTGGCCGGGCTGGCCTGCGTGGTCGAGGTCTGGAACGGTCTGAGCTTCGACGCGCTGGGCGTGCTGTTCGCCCTCGGCGCGGCCTTCTGCCAGGTCGGCTACTTCGTGCTCGCCGACGCCGGCCGGCACGGCGACCGCCCGGTCGACCCGCTCGCCGTCAGCGCGTTCGGGCTGCTCGTCGGCGCGGTGCTGCTCACCGTCCTCACCCGGCCGTGGCAGGCCGACTGGAGCCGGCTCGGCGGGTCGGTGGTGATGAACGGGCACACCCTGCCCGCGTTCGTCCCGGCCGCGTGGATGGTCCTGATCGCGACCGTGCTCGCCTACCTGACCGGGGTGATCTCGGTCGGCTACCTCTCGCCGCCGATCGCCGGGGTGGTCGCCAACCTGGAGGCCGTGGTCGCCACCGTGACGGCCTGGGTGCTGCTCGGCGAGCACCTCGGGGTGCCGCAGATCGCGGGCGGCCTGCTGGTGCTGACCGGCGCCTTCGCGGCGCAGGCGAGCAAGCCCGCGGAGGCGGGTTCGGGGACGGGCTCGGGAACGGGTTCAGGGACGGGCTCGGGAACGGGCTCGGGTTCAGACCCGGGGGCCGACGGCCCTGGAGCCGCCGGGCCCGGGGCCCCCGACCGGGTGGCCGCCGAGCGCGGGATCAGCGGCCGGTCCAGCCGAACCAGTCGAGGTGACTGAGCGGCCACACGACGGCCGACACCGGGCCGACCACGTTGTCCACCGGCACGGCGCCGCCGCCCGGGCCGTGCTGGTGGTACCGGGAGTCCGCGGAGTCGCTGCGGTGGTCGCCCTCGACCCAGACGTAGCCCGAGGGCACCTTCACCGGCCCGAAGTCCAGCCCGGCGCAGGAGTCGTCCCCGGGGTGCAGGTACGGCTCGTCGACCTTCCGCCCGTCGACGGTCAGTGTGGTGCCCTCGCACTGCACGGTCTGGCCGCCGGTCGCGATGACCCGCTTGACCAGGTAGTTGTCGTCCTTCGGCGGCACCAGGCCGACGAAGCTGAGCACCGAGCTCACGGCGTTGGTGACCGGGTTCGGGTCGGTCGGCTGCGGCGGCAGCCAGCCCCCCGGGTCCTTGAACACCACCGGCTGCCCCGGCTCCGGCTCCCAGCCGGTCAGCGGCGCCAGCTTGTTCACGCCGACCCGGTCGCCGATCCGCAGGGTGTTCTCCATCGAGCCGGACGGGATGGTGAACACCTGGAACAGGCAGGTCTTGATCAACAGCGCGACCACCAGGCCGACCGCCGCCATCACCGGCAGCTCGATCCACCACGGCCGGGGACGCCCGCCCGCCCGGCGGTCCGTACGGCCGCGCGAACCGCGCGCCCGACGGCGGGCCTCGGCGCGGCCGCCGGACACCTCGTGGACGTTCGACGCGGAGCCGCTGGGGGCTCCGGCCCCGCTGGGCGTTTCGGGCAGGTTCACCGCCATCGTCGCTGCTCCACCTCTCCGGCTGGGGAAACCTGCACGCTACGCCAACCGTGGAGCCTGACGAAATCGGTCATTTAGCCGCCGCCGACATCGCCAGGTGTCCCGGGGCCGCCCGGGGGCGCACTGGGGATCACCTGGGGACGGCCGGGAGCCGGGAGAGCCGGGAACGACCGGGGCCCGCTGCCGGCGGTCCGCTCCGTCTCCGTCTCCGGGTGGGGTGCGGGCTCCGGGCGCGGGGGCCTCCGGCCTCCGGGCGTGCGGGCTCCGGCCCGGTCAGGCGCGGGCGATGGCCTCGTGGTGGCGGATGACCTCGGCGATGATGAAGTTCAGGAACTTCTCCGCGAAGACCGGGTCCAGCTTCGCCCCCGCCGCCAGCTCCCGCAGCCGCTTGATCTGGTCCCGCTCGCGCGCCGGGTCGGCCGGCGGCAGCTTGTGCTCGGCCTTGAGCCGGCCGACCCGCTGGGTCGCCTTGAAGCGCTCGGCCAGCATGTGGACCACCGCGGCGTCGATGTTGTCGATGCTCTCGCGCAGGCTGGTCAGCTCGGCCCGTACGGCGTCGTCGATCCCCTGGGGCAGAGCGGCGTCGGGGGTCGTGGAGTGGTCCGTCATCGGGGCGGCTCCCGGTGTCTGGAGTGGGCGCCCGACCGTACGCCGGCCGGGCTCGGGCCCGGGCAAATCTAACAGGGCCCCTGCTCCGGCCCCGCACCGTCGGACGGAACCGTCCACGATCCGGACAGTGCCCCGGAGTCGCCCGTCGGCACCGCGCACCGCCTCCCCGCTGCGGCGTGACACGCCGGAGCGGGGAGGCCCCTGCCCGTAGGCTGGGGCACGCATGACCGGAAGTGACCGCTCGAACACTCTCCCTCAGCACTGGAGGAACCGATCGTGGCAACCACCCGCACCGCCCGTACGGCCTGGGAGGGCAACCTCGTCGCCGGCCAGGGCCAGGTGACCTTCGAATCGTCCGGCATCGGCACGTACCCGGTGTCCTGGCCGTCCCGCGCCGAGCAGGCCAACGGCAAGACCAGCCCGGAGGAGCTCATCGCCGGCGCCCACTCGGCGTGCTTCTCGATGGCCCTCTCCCACGGCCTCACCGGCGCTGGCACCCCGCCCACCACGCTGGAGACCCAGGCCGACGTCACCTTCCAGCCGGGCGAGGGCATCACCGGCATCCACCTGACCGTCACCGGCACGGTGCCGGGCCTGGACGAGGCGGGCTTCGTCAAGGCCGCCGAGGACGCCAAGGCCAACTGCCCGGTCAGCCAGGCCCTGACCGGCACCACCATCACCCTCACCGCCAAGCTGGCCTGAACCGCACCCCTCTTCTCCTCTTCTTCTTCACCGCGCCCCTCGGGGACCGGCCGGCGTCCGGCTCCCGGCCGGCGTCCGGCCCGCGGTCGGCGCGCGACCGGTCCGCGTCCGGCGCACGGTCGGCGCCCAGGGGCGCGGCTTCAGCGCACGCGCCCCTGGCGCACATCATGTGATGTGCACCGGGGGCGTCTGCACGTACCGCCATTCATGATCACAAAGCGGGCGAATCACCCTGGCGGCGGTCACCGCGTGTTGCCGTCGCGGCCTATGATCGGCCGCAGCGCCCTGTCCTTCAGGCGGGTCCCCGCGCACCGGCGCCCCACGACGGGCGGCCCCGCAGCGGACCGACTCCGAGGACCACGACAGAGTGCGGAGCCGACCGCCGGGTCCCGACTGGCCGGCCGGACATCGTCAAGCGTCAGCAGCGGACGGGAGCATGCCGTGCCGGGCCAGAACGAGGGGGCCGACGCACACCACCCGGGCGGGCGGCACGAGGAGTCACCGTGCCACCGCCACCTCGCCTCTCCGGTCCTGGAACCGGTCCTCGATCCGGCCCTTGAACCGACCCTGGGACCCACCGCCGGATCAGCCGTCGGACCTGTCGTCGGACCTGTCGTCGGATCGACCGGCGGAACGGGCGGCGGGCCCGTCTCCGGATCCGTCACCGGGCCGGCCGCGGGGCCCGTCACCTCCTTCACCGCCTGCGGGACGCTGACCGAGCCGGAGCCGCTGCTCTGCCCCACCTGCGCGGCCCCGCTCAGCGGCGACGCCCACCGGGAGCGGGGGCTCACCCGTGGCAGCGGCCGGGAGAGCATCGACACCGACCGGCTGCTGGCGGCGCTGCGGGCCAGCGAGTCCCGGTTCCGGGCCGCCTTCTGCGACGCCGTCATCGGCATGGCCCTGATCGATGCCGAGGACCGGATCATCGAGGTCAACCCCGCCTTCGCCGCCCTGATCGGACAGGGCGTCGGCGACCTGGTCCGCACCCACCTGCACGAGATCATCGACCCGGAGGGCATGCCGGACCGGCTCTTCTCCGAACTCGTCCGCGGCGAGCGGGAACGGTTCCGCGTGGAGAAGCAGCTCAAGCACCGCGAGGGCCACACGGTCTGGAGCAAGGTCACCGTCTCGCTGATCCGGGACGGCGCCGGGGACCCCCTCTACACCCTCGCGCTGGTCGAGGACATCACCGAGCAGCGCCGGCTCGGCGACCGGCTGGAGTACCAGGCCCTGCACGACCCGCTGACCCGGCTGCCCAACCGGACCTACTTCTTCGAGCGGCTCGACGCCGCCTGCCTCGCGCCGACCGACCAGCCGGGCCCGGTCGGCGCCCCGGACGAACGCCGGGTCGGGGTCTGCTACCTGGACCTCGACGGCTTCGCGGCGATCAACGAGGCGCTCGGCCACCACATCGGCGACCAGCTGCTGATCGCCGTCGCCACCCGGCTGCGGCGCGGGTTCGACGGGCGCGACACCCACCTGGTGGCCCGGATGGGCGGCGACGAGTTCGCCGTGCTGGTCACCGACAGCCTGGGCAGCGAGCAGCTGACCGAGCTGGCCGCCCGGATCCTGGAGGTGCTGGAACGTCCCTTCGACGTGGCCGGGCACCGGCTGGTGGTCACCGCCAGCGTCGGCGTGGTCGAGCGGTCCGTGCACGAGACCACCTCGACCGACCTGGTCAAGGACGCCGACGCCACGCTCTACTGGTCCAAGGCCGACGGCCGCGCCCGCTGGACCCTCTACGACCCGGACCGCGGCGCCCACCAGCTCACCCGGCAGCTGCTCGCCACCGCGCTCCGCCCGGCCCTGGAACGCGGCGAGTTCGCGATCGAGTACCAGCCGCTGGTCGGCCTGGCCGACGGCACCGTGCACGGCGCGGAGGCGCTGGTCCGCTGGCGCCACCCCCGCTACGGGACACTCTCCCCGGACCGCTTCATCCCGCTCGCCGAGGAGACCGGCGCGATCGTGCCGCTCGGGACCTGGGTACTGGAGGAGTCCTGCCGCCAGGCCCGGCAGTGGCTCGCCGAGTTCCCCGAGACCGAGACCTTCGTGAGCGTCAACCTCGCCGCCCGCCAGATCTGGGACTCCGACATCGTCGCCGACGTCGCCCGGGCCCTCGAACGCACCGGCCTGCCGGCCCGACTGCTCCAACTGGAGATCACCGAGAGCGCCCTGCTCGGCCCCGGCGGCCGGCCCCTCCAGGCCCTCCAGGCGCTCGCCGACATGGGCGTGCGGATCGCGATCGACGACTTCGGCACCGGCTACTCCAACCTGGCCTACCTCTCCCGGCTGCCGGTGCACGTGCTCAAACTCGACGGCACCTTCATCGAGGGCTTCCGCGAGCCCTCCCCGACGGACCGGCCCGGCCGCCCGGAACTCGGCTCCCGCCGCAGCGACGCGGACGAGCAGATCGTCGGCGCGATGGTGCAGCTCGCCCACACCCTCGGCCTGACCGTCACCGCCGAGGGCATCGAGAGCGCCGCCCAGGCCGAACGCCTGCGGCTGACCGGCTGCGACACCGCCCAGGGCTGGTACTTCGCCCGCCCCGGCGAGGCCGAACTCGTCGCGGCCATACTCCGCGACGGCCGCCCCGCCCTACAGGGCCGCTAGCCGCAGGGTCGGGCCGGAACGAGACGGGGCCTCGGCCGGTGCCCGCCCAGGGCCGGTACCTCACCCGCCCCCGGCGAAACCGAACCGGCCGCAGTGAGCAACAGCCGAGGGCCGGCGGGCCGACGGGTCGGTCCGCTCGGCCCGCGCCCCGGCCGGCCCGGGGCGCGGCGTCGGGCCTCCGGGCGGCGGTCACGGCCGTGGCAGGACCGCGGGCCGCCAGTCCCGGCGGCCGGTCTCGCCACAGCCGTCAGGCCGCAGCCGTCACGCCGTCGCCGTCAGGCCGTACGCCTCGGCGATCAGGCCGTACGAGCGGAGCCGGGCCTCGTGGCCGTGGATGTGGGAGGTGACCATCAGCTCGTCCACGCCGGTCCGCTTGCGCAGGGCCTCCAGCCCGTCGGCGACCCGGCCCGGGTCGCCGAGCACGACGTTGTCGAGCCAGCTGTCGATGAAGTCGGCCTCGACCGGGCTGTACGGGTACTCCTCGGCCTCCTGCGGGGTGGGGATCGGGCCGGGGTTGCCGCGCCGCAGGCGGAGCATGCCGAGGGCCGCGGAGCGGGCGAGGCGCCGGGCCGAGGGCTCGTCGTCGGCGGCGACCGCGCTCACGCCGATCAGCGCGTACGGCTCGGCGAGCACGGCGGAGGGGCGGAAGGACGAGCGGTAGAGGTCCAGCGCCGGGACGGTGTTGGCGCTGCTGAAGTGGTGGGCGAAGGCGAACGGGAGGCCGAGGCGGCCCGCCAGCTGGGCGCTGAAGCCGGAGGAGCCGAGCAGCCAGACCGGCGGGCGGCCCTCGCCCTTGGGGACGGCCGTCAGCCGGGCGTACGGGTGGCCGTCCGGGAAGTCGCCGTCGAGGAAGTGGGTCAGCTCGGCGAGCTGCTGCGGGAAGTCGTCCGCGCCTTCGGCGAGGCCGCGGCGCAGCGCCCGGGCGGTGGCCTGGTCGGTGCCGGGGGCGCGGCCGAGTCCGAGGTCGATCCGCCCGGGGTGCAGGGCTTCCAGCAGGCCGAACTGCTCGGCGATGGCCAGCGGGGCGTGGTTGGGGAGCATGACGCCGCCGGAGCCGAGCCGCAGCGTGGTGGTGTTGGCCCCGAGGTGGGCGAGCAGGACGGCGGGGGTGGAGCTGGCCACTCCGGGCATGCCGTGGTGCTCGGCCACCCAGAAGCGGTGGTAGCCCCACTGTTCGGCCCGGCGGGCCAGTTCGGTGGTGGCGGCGAGGGCCTCGGCGGGCGTGTGGCCGACGCCGACCGTGGCCAGGTCGAGGATGGAGAGCGGGGCGGGTGCCGTTCCCCGGGCGGTGCCCCGGATCGCCGTGTCGGCCGCCGGTTCGGCCCCGTGCTCCTGCTGGTCCTCGGTGGTCATCCCGTCCGCCCTCCTGGCTGCCGTCCTTGAGCCGACCGTCGTGGCCGGCCACGCGGGCCCGGGTGGTCCGCCGGTCGCTGTCGCCGACCGGGGTCAACCACGGCCGGAGGCTCGCTGTTCCCGCCTCGGGGATGTCGTCCGGCCACGGTCCGAGTGGGTTTCGGCCATTTCGCACGGGCGTCCGACCGACCGTTCGGCTGACGGAGAGCCAGTGGGCGAACACGGCTGGCGACTTCCCGCCAGCGCCGGAAGTCGCCAGCCCGGGCCCTCGCGACCGGGGGTCGGCGTCCGGCAGGCTTGGGCCCAGAGGCGGACCGCCGGAGCGGGATCCGCACTCCACCAGCAAGATCGTCGGGCTGGACCAGCACCGGACGATCACTGCGAGCCCTCGGCGCGGCACCCCGCCCCGGGGGCTCGTTCGGTTTCGGCGGCCCTCCGCCGCCCGGGCGCCCCTCACCCCGGCCGACCCGGACATACGGCCCGGACACACGGCCCGCCGCCTCGGGGCACGGCCGGAATCAGCACTCGTGATCCATGCCATACCGGGGTGCTTCATGGCATGAAAAGTCGAGGCGCTAGCGTTGACCCCTGCAGCCACCTGCTCCCCCGGGAGGCACGGAGGGAGTAAAGGGTCTTGAACTTCGTGGCCGCGATCGGATCCTCGTGGATCTGCGCGCTGGCGCTCGTCGCCGTGCTCGGGGACGCCCTCCTGCCGTTCATCCCCAGCGGGACGCTGGTCATCCTGGCCGTGCTCAAGACCTCGCAGATCAACGGCGCGCCCCTGATGCTCGGACTGGGCGTGGCGGTGGCCTCCTTCCTGGGCGACCTCCTGCTGCTGAACCTGGCCCGGCGCGGTGCCCCGGTACTGCACCGCCGGCTCGCCCGGCGCCCGAAACTGGCGGCCAGCGTGACCCGGGTCCAGGAGGCCCTGATCGAACGCCCCCACGGAGCGGCCGCCGCGATGGTGGTGGTCGCGCGGTTCGTCCCGGCCGGCCGGACCGTCCTCGACCTGGCCATCGGCCACTCCCCCGCCCATCCGCACCGGTTCCTGCACTGGTCGGCACTGGCGGCACTGGTCTGGGCCGCCTACATCGTGACGCTGGGCTGGCTGAACAGCCACTGGTTCAACACCGCCTGGCTGAGCCTCGTGGTCTCCTGCGCGGCGGCCACCGCCATCAGCACCGCGATCGCGCGCATGGTGCGCCGCACCCGGCGACTCGCCACCCTCTGACGGCCCGCCCGACCGCCCTTCCCCCTTCTCTCCCTCCTTTCCCCTCCCGCCCGGCCCGCCCGGCCCGCCCGGAGCGGCCCCATAGCGGGCTTCGGGCTGCCCGGCCCAGCAAGGGGCAAAAGTTTTCCCAAAAGGGCGACCAACCGGGCCGAACGCTGACGAACTCCGGCGGGGAGCGGACCGACCGGCGGTAGCGTACTGACCGGACCGCACGGGGCGGGAAGCGTCACAGGACGGCAACAGTCGAGGCATCCCCGCAGCCCAGCCGTACGCGCCCGGCGTGTTGAGAGTCGTCAGCGCTCGGCGACCTTGGTGGCCGCTGCGGCGACATGACATGCTAACGGCGGAATATTCATCAATTGCCCGATTTGACCGGTGCGGCCATGGGCCGCCCTCACCACCGGTATCGGCACCCAGGGGAGACCATGACCAGCATCTCGCGCAGGACGGTGCTCAGCGCAACCGCCGCGACCGCGGCCCTCGGCGCGGTCGCGGCCTGCTCCAGCGGCGGGTCCGGCTCGGGCCAGGGCTCCCCCTCCCCCGGCCCCGGCGGCGCGAGCACCACCCAGGGAGGCAGCGGCGACCCCACCCAGGCGGTGGTGCCCAAGGGCACCCCGATCGGCGACGGTTCCAACGCGGACACCGGCCCGCAGCCGAACCAGCCCAAGCCCGAGAAGCTCAAGCCGGGCGAGCGGCCGCCCCAGTTCGTGGTCTTCTCCTGGGACGGCGCCGGCGGCACCGAGGACGGCCAGTTCCCCCGCTTCCTGAAGCTGGCGGAGCAGCACAAGGCCACGATGACCTTCTTCCTCTCGGGCATCTACGCCCTGCCCAAGGGCAAGGCGGACCTCTACCACCCGCCGAAGCACTCGGTCGGCGCCTCCGACATCCCGTACCTGTCGGACGGCGCGGTGAAGAGCACGCTCAAGCTCGTCAGCCAGGCCTGGCTGGCCGGGCACGAGATCGGCACCCACTTCAACGGGCACTTCTGCTCCAGCCGTCCGGACAAGAACGGCGTCAACGTGTGGACCCCGGAGGACTGGCAGAGCGAGATCGACCAGGCGATCGGCTTCGTCACCCAGTGGCGGACCAACACCGGTTTCACCGATGTCGACCCGCTCCCCTTCGACTACAAGAAGGAGCTGATCGGCGGCCGCACCCCGTGCCTGGAGGGCCAGAAGGCGCTGCTGCCGACCATCGCCAAGCTGGGCTGGAAGTACGACGCCAGTTCCTCGGGCGGCCTGCAGATATGGCCGCAGAAGGTGCAGGACGGCAAGGTCTGGGACTTCCCGCTGCAGTCCATCCCGTTCCCCGGGCACACCTTCCAGGTCCTGTCGATGGACTACAACATCCTGGCCAACCAGTCCGCCGGCAGCACCAAGGGCGACCCGGCCAAGTACGGCGACTGGCGCACCCAGGCCACCAACTCCTACCTGGCGGGCTTCGAGCGCGCGTACAACGGCAACCGCGCGCCGTTCTTCGTCGGCAACCACTTCGAGCAGTGGAACGGCGGCATCTACATGGACGCGGTCGAGGAGACCCTCAAGACCATCGCGGGCAAGCCCGACGTCCGGCTGGTCTCCTTCAAGCAGCTCGTCGAATGGCTGGAGGTGCAGGACCAGTCCACCCTGCGCAAGCTGCGCTCGCTCAACGTCGGCCAGGCGCCGGCGGGCGGCTGGGAGAGCTTCCTCGGCACGGCGGGCTGACCCGCCGGGGAGCGGCGGGACGGGGCACCGGCGGCGGCCGGCGGGGGTGCGGGCCCCCGCCGGCCGCCGGCGTTCCGGTCTGCGTCCTGATCGGTTCCCGGTCGGCGTTCCGGGGCGGACCGGCTACCCGGCGGTGAGGGCGTCCGCGAGCAGGATGCGGACGATGCGGTCCGCCCCGGCCTCGCCCCAGAGGATCGAGTAGTGGTTGGTGTCCGGCACCGGCGAGGCCGGAACCCGCTCCCGGTCCAGCCCGGCCAGCCCGATCCGCTCGTGGTCGTAGAGGCCCTGCGGCTCGTCGAACAGGCCGCGCTCGGCCCAGATCAGGTCGGCCGGGCAGGGCAGCCGGTGCACGGCGGCGGCCGCGTCCTCGTCCAGCAGGACCTGGGCGCCGTCGGCCTGCACGGCCTCCAGCACGCAGGAGGAGCGCAGTTCGGGCTCCGCACCGACCAGGTCGCGCTGGGTGTAGGCGTCGATCCCCTCGGTCCACTCGCCGGCGAAGGCGGGGTGCCCGCGCCAGAACTCCCGGTAGGCCTCCCGGTCCGGGAAGGTCGTGGACAGCCGGGCCAGCGCGGGGCCGAGCACCGCGGCCAGGGCGTCCTCCTCGCGGACGCCCTGCGGCAGCGGGAAGGTCACCGCCCCGTCGACCAGCAGGACGCGGCGGACCAGGTCGGGGTGCCGGACGGCGGCCAGGGCGGTGACCCAGGCCCCCATCGAGTGGCCGACCACCGTGACGGGCCCCGAGCCGAGCGCGCCGATCAGCGCGGCCACGTCGTCGGCGTGCCGGGCCAGGCCGTACGGTCCGGTGACCGAGCGGCTGGCGCCGCGGCCCCGCAGGTCGGGCGCGAGCAGGGTGACCCGGCCGGCGAGCCGGCGGGCGACCTCGTACCAGGCGAGGCCGTTGGCGGTGATGCCGTGCACCGCCACGACCGTCGGGGCCTGCGGGTCCTCGGCGGGCCAGCGCAGGACGGCCAGGTCCCCACCGGGCACGGGGACGGTCAACTCCTCGGGCTTCAGCGGCGACTGGCTCACGCGGGGGTACCTCCGGTGGGGTGGGCGGTTCCGGGGCCGGCCGGCGCCGGGGCGGAACGGCCGGTGCGGGCGGATCGGATGCGGGCAGGCAGTCTAGCCAGGCCGCCGGGCAGCAGGTAGACCACGGCGACGAACAGGGCGCCCAGCAGGAACAGGGGTTGGGAGAGCGGCACGCGCAGCACCGCCGGAAGGTCGGCGACGGCCGACGAGTTGGCGAGGTCGCCGAGCCGGTGGCTCGCCCAGGTGTAGAGGACACCGCCGAGCAGCGGCCCCCAGCGGGTGCCGGAGCCGCCGAGGACGACCATGACCAGGAGCGCGAGCGTGGCGTCCGAGGTGGCGGCCTGCGGGGTGGCGCCACCGGTCAGCAGCAGGTAGACCACCCCGCCCAGCCCGGCGAGTCCGCCGGCCAGCACGAAGGCGACCAACTTGTAGCCGTACGGCCGCAGTCCGAGCACCTCGACCCGGCGCTCGTTCTCCTTGATGCCCTCCCAGACCCGGCCGATCGGGGACTTGACGGCCCAGTGGACCGCGGCGACCGTCAGCACCAGGTAGCCGACGGCGATCCAGTAGAGGTTGGCGGTGTTCTCGATCCCGAGCAGGCCGGAGGGCAGCAGGTCGGCCGGGGCGGACCGGCCCTCCTCGCCACCGGTGGCGCCACCGGGGTTGCGCTGGACGAGGATCGAGCCGGCCTGGGCGAAGGCGAGGGTGACCATGGAGAAGCCGATGCCGGTGACCCGCAGGCTGACCGAGCCGAGCAGCAGGGCCAGCAGGACGGAGCAGGAGACGCCGAACACCGCGGCGGCGGCGAACGGCAGTCGCAGCTCCAGCATGCCGAGGTCGGTGGCGTAGAGGCCGGTCGCGAAGTAGAGCGCGTGGCCGAAGGAGAGCAGTCCGGTCCGACCGAGCAGGAGGTCGTAACCGGTGGCGAGCCCGCCGTAGAGGAGGCACAGGGCGAGCAGTTGGAGGCTTCCGGGGCTGCCGAGCGGGCCGTCGAGCAGTCCCGGGACGGGAAGCGCACTGTATGGGGCGACAAGGAGCGTGATCAGCAGAGCGATCGGCCACCAGCGTAGCGCTCTGTGCACGCCAGTCCAGCGATTAGTGACTGGATCACCCGTTCGAGGGATGGCGCCGGACTCGGCCCTGTGTTCACAATGGGTCTCGGCAAGGCCGGTGTCAGTCCCCCTTGCCACAGTGGCGGTGTCGGTGGAGCTGGTGTCAGTCCCCTCTGCTGACATGGTGGTCACGGCAGGGCTGGTGTCAGTCCCCCCTGCCGGAGCGGCGGCGCTGCGGCCGGCCGCGGGGCCACCGGTGCTCGTGATCGGTGTTTCGGCGCTCACGCGAGCCTCCCGGTGAGTCCACGGGGTCGGACGAGAAGCAGCACGGCGAGCAGGACGACGACCGAGAGGTCGCCGAGCCCGGCGCCGGTGTAGTAGTTGGCGAACTGCTGGACGAGGCCGACGCCCACCGAGGCGACGGCGGCTCCGGTCACGGAGCCCATGCCGCCCATCACCACGACGACGAAGGCGAAGATGAGCAGGCCGGTCCCCTGGCCGGGATTGACCGAACCGAAGTAGAGGCCGCCGAGGGCGCCACCGAGGGCGGCGGCCGCCCCGCCGAGGGCGAAGACGAGGGTGAACGCCTTCCGGACGTCGATGCCGAGCGCCGTGACCATCGCCCGGTCCTCGACGCCGGCCCGGACGATCAGCCCGTAGCGGGTGCGGGCGAGGAACAACCGAAGAGCGAGCAGCAGCAGGGCGGCGGCGGCCACCAGCACGAAGCGGTTGACCGGGACGGTCGCCCCGAGCACGTGCCAGGTGCCGGACAGCAGCTCCGGCTGCGGGAAGGGGCGGGAGTCCGCGCCCCAGATCCCCATCAGCAGGGCGGGTACGGCGAGCCCGACCCCGACGGTGGCAAGGATCTGGTCGCGCGGCCGGCTGTAGAGCGGCCGGATCAGGAAGAGCTCCAGCAGGACGGCGGCGGCCGTTCCGACCAGGGTGCCGAACGGCACCGCGAGCCAGAAGGAGAGACCGGCCTCGGCACCGGCCCACCAGGTGGCGTAGGCGCCGATCGAGAGCAGGGCGCCGTGCGCGAAGTTGAGCACGTCCATCAGACCGAAGATCAGCGACAGACCGGAGGCGACCAGGAAGTACAGCGCACCGAGACCGAGTCCGGTACAGAAAAGGAGGACGACAGTGTCCATCAGGGCTTCACCTCGGCGGTGACGACAGGGGTGGCCGGGGAGGCCGGGGCGGCGGCGGGCCGGGGCCCGCCGGCGAGCGGGTGACGGGAGCCGACGCCGAGCAGGCGGCGGGCGGCCTCCTCGTCGGCCAACAGCTCGGCGGTGTCTCCGCGGTGGGCGGTACGGCCGTCGGCCAGGACGGCGCAGGTGCCGGCCAGCCGGCGGACGAGGGCGAGGTTCTGCTCGACCAGGAGGACGGGCACGGCCTCGGCCGCACGCGCCAGCACCTCGGCCACCTCGGCGACGATCTTCGGGGCCAGGCCCTTGGTGGGCTCGTCGGCGATGATCAACCGGTTGCGGTTGAGCAGCGTCCGGCCGATCGCCACCATCTGCTGCTGGCCGCCGGAGAGCGTCCCGGCCAATTGACCGGCCCGCTGCTTGAGTTCGGGGAAGAGCTCGTGGACGAGTGCGTAGTTGGGCTCACCGGCCTCGCCGCCACTCCCGCTCCCGCTCCCGGCAGCGCGCTCGGCGAGGCGGAGGTTCTCGGCGACCGTGAGGCCGGCGAAGATCCCCCGGTCCTCGGGCGCGTAGCCGATGCCATGACGAACGACCAGATGCGTGGGAAGGGAGGAGAGTTCGGAGCCGGAGAGCCGGATGCTTCCGGTGCGCGGCACCAGGCCCATGACGGCCTTGACGGTGGTGGTCTTCCCGGCACCGTTGCGGCCGAGGAGCGCGGTCACCCCGACGGGGGCCACGTCGAAGTCGACGCCGTGCAGGATGTGCAGCCCGTCGATGACCACCCGCAGATCGCGAACGGAGAGGAGGGGTTCGGCAGCGGACGACGGCAAGGACGCGGACGACGGAGAGGAGGCGGAGTGCGCCGAAGGAGCGGGGCGCTGAGCGGAGAACGGAGAGGAGGTCACAACGCCTCACCCAGGTAGGCCTGTTGCACGGTCGGGTCGGCCATCACGGCCTCGGGGGTGTCCAGGGCGAGCAGCGTGCCGTGGTGCATCACCGCGAGCCGGTCGGCAAGGCCGAGCAGGACGTCCATGTGGTGCTCGACCATCAGGACGGTCCGGCCCAGGTCACGGTGCACGGAACGGATCAGCTCGGTGAGGGCGGGCACCTCCTCCGCGCTGACTCCGGCCATCGGCTCGTCCAGCAGGATCAGCCGGGGCTCCGAGACCAGCAGGACGGCCAGCTCCAGCTTGCGCTTCTCCCCGTGCGAGAGCGCACTGGCCAGGGTGTCCGCGCGGTGGGTGAGATCGGTGCGTTCCAGGGTGTCGGCCAGCTGCTGCTCGTAGCGTTCGGCGCGGCGCCAGAGCCGGTACGAGGCACCCGGCCCGACCGCCGCCTGGGCGGCCAGGCGGACGTGGTCGGCGACGGTCATCCCCGGCCAGAGGGAGGAGGTCTGGAAGGTGCGGCCGAGCCCGCGGCGGGCCCTGGCGTGCACCGTCTCGGCGGTGATGTCGGCGCCGTCGAGGTGGAGGCTGCCGTGGGTCGCCGGGTAGATGCCCGAGATCAGGTTGAAGAGGGAGGTCTTGCCGGCGCCGTTGGGCCCGATGAAGGCGATGAACTCGCCTTCGCCGACCGAGAAGGAGACGTCCTCGACGATCGGCACGCCGCGGACGGCCCAGCCGAGCCCGTCCAGACGCAGCACCGGAGAGGAGGACGCGGAGGACCGCGCGGACGAGGTGGACGCGGCGGAGGCAGCCGAGGAGGCGGAAGGAGTCGACGTGGTGCGGGCGGGCATCGGGATCAGCCCGCCATCGGGGTGACCGGGGGTGCCGCCTCGTCCGCGGTCAGGGTCTTCTCCACCGAGGGCTTGGCGGCGGCACCGCTGCCGGTCAGCCGCACCTGGAACATCGGCTGGAGCAGGGCGTGGTCCTCGGCGCGGACCGTGGTCTTCCCCTTCACGCCGTCGAAGCTCCAGCCCTCCAGGGCCTTGACCAGGGCCGAGGTGTCGTCAGCGGAGCCGTGGTTGGACTCGACGGCGTGCACGATCATCTGGGCGGCGGTGAAGCCGTCCGGGGTGAAGATGTCCGTCTTCCCTCCGGCGGCGGTGACGGCATCGGTCATGGCCTTCTCCACCGGGGTGCCGGCGGCGCCGTCGAAGTAGTGGTTCAGGAAGGAGATCTTCTCGGCGGCCGGGCCGAACAGCGGGTAGGAGGCGGCCAGGTCGAGGCCGGTCACGACCTTGGTGTCGGCGAACACGTCCTGCTGGTTGAGCGCCGTCCACAGGGCCGAGGCGGTGTCGCCGGCCCAGGCGACGAACAGCAGGTCGGGCTTGGCGGTCTTGGCCTGGGTGGCGAAGGGGGTGAGGTCGGTGGCGCTCGGCGGGGCGAGCACCTGGTCGACCGTCGCGCCCTCGGCGCCGAGCAGCGCCTTCACGGCGGCCACGTTGGCCTGGCCGAAGGCGTTGTCCTGGGCGAGCACGGTGACCTTCTTGCCCTTGGCGTCACCGATGAACGAGGCCGCGGTCTTGATGTCCTGGTAGGACTGGCGGCCGGAACGGAAGGTGTACTTGTTCAGACCGGTGGCCTTGTCGGCGGCGGCCGGGCCGCTGATGAAGAGCACCTTGTTCTGGGCGGCGATCGGACCGACCTGGAGGGCCACACCGGAGGCGGTGGAACCGGCCAGCACCTTGTAGCCCTTGCCGATCAGGTCCTTGGCGGCGGACACCGCCTTGGCCGGGTCGCCGGCGTCGTCCTGCTCCTCGAACTCGATCTTGTGCCCGTCGACCGCGCCGGTGCCCTTGGTCGCGTAGCTCAGCCCGGCCTTGAAGCCCTCCAGGTACTGCTTGCCGTAGGCGGCCAGCGGCCCGGTCTTGGAGTACACCAGGCCGACCTTGATCGGGCCCTTCGATCCACCGTCCGCCGCGCTCGTCCCGGCCGTCCCGGCCTTGGCGCAGCCCGAGGCCAGCAGGACGCAGGCCGCGAGGGCGGCGAGCTTCCGGGCCGGGCCGCCGGTCAGGGAGTCGCCCAGGCGAACGCCGGAGGCGGTCCTGGAGGGGTTTGTCGAGCTGCGCATGGTGACCGACTCCTGAAGTGCGGCGGGTGGATGCGGGAACCGTAGGTGTGCGGTGGGAACGGCGACATGTGCCCGGTCGACGTATCAGCCGGTCGGGATGTGGCTCCGGTCGACATACCGTCGGCCCGCCGCCGTCCCCCGGGCGCCCGGGTGTGGCCCGCCGACACGGCTCCGCGCCCACCCATGGGGGTGGCCGCCATGGCTGCGCCCACCCCTGCCCGGTGACGGTGGAGGGGCGCGGAGCCCGTCCGACGGCAGCCAACCCCAGCGGCGTGCCCGACCCCGGTCCGGCCCAGGCAGGACCCCAGCCCGGCCTGGTACGGCCACGGGCTCCGCGCGGCGGCCGAGCCCGCCGGCCACCCCTCCCACAAGCCCGTCCCAGCTGCCCGTCCCACCTGCCCCGTCCGCCGTACCACCCCGGCCGCGCTCCGCCCCTTCCTCTTCCACCCCCTCCGCCCACTCCCTCACGAGGTGACCCCTTGGACAAGGTCCTGGACTCCCCCGCCGACGCCGTCGGGGACGTTCCCGACGGCGCGGTGCTGGCCGTCGGCGGCTTCGGCCTCTGCGGCATCCCCAGCACGCTGATCGGCGCCCTGGTGGACTCCGGCGCCACCGGACTGCGGGTGGTCTCGAACAACTGCGGGGTGGACGACTGGGGGCTGGGCCTGCTGCTGCGGGCGGGCCGGATCGCCCGGATGACCTCCTCGTACGTCGGGGAGAACAAGGAGTTCGCCCGGCAGTACCTCTCCGGCGAGCTGGAGGTTGAGCTGACCCCGCAGGGCACGCTGGCCGAGCGGCTCCGGGCGGGCGGCGCCGGCATCCCGGCGTTCTTCACCCCGGCCGGGGTCGGCACCCAGGTCGAGGAGGGCGGGCTGCCGTGGCGCTACGCGGCCGACGGCTCGGTGGCCCTGGCCTCCCCGCCGAAGGAGGTCCGGGAGTTCGGCGGCCGTCGCTACCTGCTGGAGGAGGCGATCACGGCGGACTTCGCGCTGGTCCGGGCCGAGGTGGCGGACCGGCACGGCAACTGCGTGTTCCACGCCGCCGCCCGGAACTTCAACCCGCTCTGCGCGGCGGCGGGCCGGATCACCCTGGTCGAGGCGGACCGGATCGTCGAACCGGGCGAGCTCCCTCCGGACACGGTGCACCTGCCCGGGGTGTACGTCGACCGGGTGGTGGCCGCCGACCCCGAGGACCGCCGCATCGAGCGCCGGACCGTCCGCCCCGCACTCCAGGAGGCCTGACCCGATGCCCACCGAGACCGCAGTCCGCGCCACCACCACCGCCGCCACCGCCCTCGGCACTCCTGCCGCCCCCGCTCTCGATCCCCGCAACGCCCTGGCCGCCCGCGCCGCCCGCGAGTTGCGCGACGGCCAGTACGTGAACCTGGGCATCGGCCTGCCGACCCTGATCCCCAACCACCTCCCGCCGGGCGTCGAGGTGGTGCTCCACTCCGAGAACGGCATCCTCGGCGTCGGCCCGTACCCGGAGGAGGGCGCCGAGCACGCCGACCTGATCAACGCCGGGAAGGAGACGGTGACGGTCGCCGCCGGCGCCTCGTACTTCGACTCCGCCTTCTCCTTCGGCATGATCCGGGCCGGGCGGATCGACGTCTCGGTGCTCGGCGCGATGCAGGTCTCGGCCGCCGGGGACCTCGCCAACTGGATGATTCCCGGCAAGATGGTCAAAGGCATGGGCGGCGCGATGGACCTGGTGCACGGGGCCCGTCGGCTGATCGTGGTGATGGAGCACACCGCCCGGGACGGCTCGCCGAAGATCGTCGATGAGCTGTCACTTCCCGCAACTGGCCGTGGAGTTGTGGACCGAATCGTCACCGACCTCGCGGTGGTCGACGTGACCCCGGAGGGGCTGCGGGTGGTGGAGACGGCGCCGGGCGTGGACTTCGCCGAGGTCCAGGCCGCGACCGGCGCGCCCCTGCTGCCCCCGCTCTGATCAGACCGCCTGACCAGCCCGGCCGACCAGCCCGCCTGACCAGCCCGGCCCCGTACGGACGGCCGGATCGCCCCGAGGGGCGGTCCGGCCGTTCCGCTGCCCCCGCCGGCACACGACAGCGACCCCGCGAACGGCTCCACGGGCAACTCCGCAACAGCTCTCCACCACCACCGAGTTCCATGGACCGCCCGGGCCGGAGCGAATTCACCGCATTAGCACCAACGCCCGCCGGATCGGCCGGAAACCGTGGCATCTTCATGCCTGGGCGACGGCGATCTCCCGGACTGGTTGCGATCACCGTTGCGCTCAGGGAGAGTTGAGGTGGCCAAGGATCCCGACGTACCCGGAGGGGAAGCTGGAAAGTGCATCGGGATCCCGGATTCGAGGCCGCCGTACCGGCGCACAACCGAACCGGTCGCACACGCCGAATCTGCCGGACGGCCCGGGAACTGCCCGAGAACCGCAGTTCGCCGGGTCTCGTTCCAGCCGGTTCCGGCTGTTCCCAGCTGTTTCCAGCTGATTCCGGCCGGTTCCACCCTGTTCCACCCGGACGGCTCCGAGTCGAGGCAGACCCACGCAAGAGCCGAGCGAGCCGAGTGAACCGAGCGAGCCGCGCAAGGCGCGAACTCCGGGGGGAGCAGCTATGACCACGCCGCCGTTCTCACGACGCAAGGGCGTCGGAACGGCCCACGGGCGAGGTGCCGGGGAGTTGGACGAGGCCGCCCTGCGCGCCCTTCCCATACCCGAAGCCCCTTACGACTACGGCCACTTCAGCCGTCTCGCGGGCCCGGCGTACGACCCGGACGAGGACGACGACCTCGGCGGCGGCGTCTACTGGCCCGAACCGGTCGCACCACACCCGCCCTCCCACGACGGACCGCACGACCCCACCGCATACAGCCCCGCCCCGTACGGCCCCTCCCCGACAGCCGCCCCGTACGAGCCGCCCCCCGCGGCCCCCTACCGCGTCCGGTACCGCAGCCTGCTGCGCCGCGAGCCGCACCGGATCCGCGCCGCGCTGCTGCTGATGGCCGCCCCCGTGGTGGAGGCGGTGCTGCTGGTCTGGCTGCTGCTGCCGGAGCACTGGCCCGAGCGGCTGGACGAGACGAACTCCCTGGTGCTGCTCGGCGACAAGGTGATGATCGGCATCATCGCCGTCGTCGAGGTGTTCCGGCTGGTCAACGTCGTCTCCAACACCCACGCCACGCTGGTCGCCCGCGACCCGGTCCCGGTGACGCCGGAGCCCGGCACCCGGGTCGCCTTCCTCACCACCTGCGTGCCGGGCAAGGAGCCGCCGGAGATGGTCCGGGCCACGCTGACGGCGGCGCGGGCCGTCCGGCACAACGGACCGTACGACGTCTGGTTGTTGGACGAGGGAAACGATCCTGCAATGCGGGAGCTCTGCGCCGAGCTGGGCGTGCGCCACTTCACCCGCGCCGGCCGGCCGCACTGGAACCGGCCGAAGGGCCGGTTCCGCGCCGGGACCAAGCACGGCAACTACAACGCCTGGCTCCAGGCCCACGGCGACGACTACGAGTTCTGGGTGTCCGTGGACACCGACCACGTTCCGCTGCCGGACTTCTGCGAGCGGATGCTCGGCTACTTCCGCGACCCCGACGTGGCATTCGTGGTCGGCCCCCAGGTGTACGGGAACTACCGCAGCTCGGGATCGGCCGTCACCAAATTCTCCGAGAGCCAGCAGTACCTCTTCCACGCCCTCATCCAACGCGCCGGAAACCGTTACGGCGCGCCCATGTTCGTGGGCACCAACAACGCCGTCAGAATCAGCGCTCTCCAGTCGATCGGCGGGTTGTACGACTCCATCACCGAGGACATGGCGACCGGTCTGGAGTTCCACCGGAGCCGGAACCCGGAGACCGGAGAACGCTGGAAGTCCGTGTACACCCCGGACGTGCTCGCGGTCGGCGAAGGCCCGTCCTCCTGGACCGACTTCTTCTCCCAGCAACTGCGCTGGAGCCGCGGCACCTACGAGACCCTGTTCACCCAGTACTGGCGGGTGCTGTGGCGGCTGTCGCCCGGCCGGCTGCTCAACTACTCGCTGATGGTGGGCTTCTACCCGATGGCGGCGCTCACCTGGCTGCTCGGCGGCCTGTCCAGCGTGCTCTACCTGGGCTTCGGCGCCTCCGGCGTGCACGTCTCCTCGGAGATCTGGATGATGCTCTACAGCGACGCCGCCGCGCTCCAGCTCCTGCTCTACACCTGGAACCGCAAGCACAACGTGAGCCCGCACGAGCCGGCCGGCTCCTCCGGGGTCGCGGGCATGGTGATGTCGGCGCTCTGCGGTCCGGTGTACGCGGCCTCGCTGCTCCAGGCGCTGGTCCGCCGCCGCAGCCGCTTCGTGGTGACGCCCAAGGGCAGTTCGGCCAGCACCGACCGGCTCGGCACCTTCCGCTTCCACCTGTTCTGGACGCTGGTGTTCGGGGGCGCGATCGCCGCCTCCTACGTCACCGGCTACGACCACGTCGCGATGCGCACCTGGGCCTGGATCGCCCTGCTGCTCACCCTCCTGCCGGTCCTGATCAGCGCCGGCGACGCCGTACGCCGCCGCCGGACCCGCCCGACCGCCACCCTCACCGTCACCGGCGACCCGACGGCGGCCCCGCAGGTCGTCCTGGAGAAGCGCCGCCCGCGCCACGCCCGCGACCCCCGAGCCGCCCGGACCGCCGGACCGGCGCAGCCCGCACCTCCCGCCCCCCGCCCCGGACGAACCTCACCCGACCACGCCGACAGCGGCAGACCCTCCCACTGACCGGCACCCTCCCACTGACCAGCACCGCCGCCTGACCAGCACCACCCACCGACCAGCACCGCCCCGCCGAACAGCACCACCCACCGAACAGAGCCGCCCACCGACCAGAGCCCCCGACCGCCTCCCGAGGGGAGCACCCACCGTGAAGATCCACAAGGCCGGCCGCACCAAGCGCCTCGCCCTCGGCAGCACCGTCGCGCTGACCGTGGCCGGGATGAACGCGCCGGCCGTCCTCGGCTTCGCCTCCCAGCAGTACCACCACTACGTGATCAACCGCCCCGAGTACAAGGCGCAGTACGGCCACTGGCAGACCCTGTCGCTGCCCACCGAGTTCCGGGTCAACGCCGTGCACGCGACCGTGCTGCGCACGGGCAAGGTCCTGATCGTGGCCGGTTCCGGCAACGACGAGAAGCAGTTCAACGCGGGCACCTTCAAGAGCCTGCTCTGGGACCCGGCCCGGAACACCTACAAGCTGGTCCCCACCCCGGCCGACATGTTCTGCGGCGGCCACACCTCGCTGCCGGACGGCCGCGTCCTGGTGGCCGGCGGCACCCAGCGCTACGAGAAGCTGGCGGGCGCCGTGAAGAAGGCCGCCGGCATCATGCGGGTGCGCAACGAGAGCCCGGAGCGCGACCGGACCTTCCCCAAGGGCACCGTCTTCGTCTCCCCGAACGGCCACGAGTACGCCAGTACCGCCGCCGTGACGGTCCCGGCCGCGACCAAGACCGGCTCCGGCAAGCAGACCGTGGTCACCGCCGGTGAGCAGCACGTGTACGTGGAGGCGGTCGGCCCGGGCCAGGACTTCGTCTCCGACTCCCCCGCCCAGTACCGGATCAAGGGCCTGAGCGGCACCGACGCCCACAACCTGTACGGGCAGAGCGAGAAGCTGACCCTGGACAAGCAGGAGTACCAGGGCATCCGCTCCGCCTTCGAGTTCAACCCGGACACCGAGCTGTACGAGCCGGTCACCGACATGGCCCACGCCCGCTGGTACCCGACGCTGACCGGGCTGGGCGACGGCCGGGTGGTCACCGTCTCCGGGCTGGACGACACCGGGGAGATCCTCAGCGGCAACGACAACGAGATCTACGACCCGAGGACCAAGTCCTGGTCCAAGGGCCCCGACCACTACTTCCCGACCTACCCGGCGGTCTTCCTGACCGCCTCCGGCAAGCTCTTCTACTCCGGCTCCAACGGCGGCTACGGCCCCGGCGACAAGGGCCGCGAGCCCGGCGTGTGGGACCTGTCGAGCGGGGCCTTCCAGCCCGTCCCCGGCCTGCGCGACCCCGGCCTCACCGAGACCTCCTCCTCGGTGCTGCTGCCGCCCGCGCAGGCGCAGAAGGTGATGGTGCTCGGCGGCGGCGGTGTCGGCGAGTCGCCGCTGTCCACGGCCCGCACCGACATCGCGGACCTCTCCTCCGCCGCTCCCGCGTTCACCCCGGGCCCGGACCTGCCGGCCGGCGGCACCCGCTACCTCAACAGCGTGATCCTGCCGGACGACACCGTCTTCACCACCGGCGGCTCCAGCGGCTACCGCGGCCGCGGCGACAGCGACCTGCTCAAGGCGCAGGTGTACCACCCGGACACCAACGGCTTCACCACCGCCGCCGAGCCGACCGTCGGCCGCAACTACCACTCCGAGGCGCTGCTGCTGCCGGACGGCCGGGTCGCCGTGCTGGGCTCCAACCCGCTCTTCGCGGACAAGGCCGAGACCCAGCCGGGCGGCTTCGAGCAGCGCATCGAGATCTACACCCCGCCGTACCTGTACCACGGCGACCGTCCGGAGGTCGGCGCCGTTCCGCAGGCGGCCCGGCTCGGCGGCACCCTCGCCGTCGGGACGGCGCGCCCGGAGGCGGTGGCCACCGCCAAGCTGATCCGGCCGAGTTCGGTCACCCACGTGACGGACGTCGAGCAGCGCTCGGTGGCCCTGGACGTCGCCGGACGGACGGCGGACGGCGTCTCGCTCACCCTGCCCGCGAACCCCAACCTGCTGCCGCCGGGCTGGTACATGCTGTTCCTGACGGACGCCGCCGGCACCCCGTCGGTCGCCCGCTGGATCCAGATCACCGCGTAGACCGCGCGCCGTGTGAACCGCACGACGCACAGGGCCCGAGGCCTGGCGCAGGCGGCCTCAGCGCGCCGCCTGCGCCAGGCCGAGCGCGTACGGCAGCCAGAACTCGCCCGCCCGGGGTTCGCCCCGGCCGCAGTCGCCGTCCGACTCCCCCGGGTTCTTGATCCACAGGTACGCGTCCACCCCGGGCCGGCCGGTCTCGGTGGTCGGCCGCTCGCCGAGCGCGCGCCCGGGCGGGTTGCACCAGGCGGCGCCGCCCAGCGCCCCGTTGCCGCTGCGGCTGGTGTCGATGACGTAGTTCTTCCCGCCGAGGGCCGCGGAGAGCCTGGCGCCGTAGGCCGCGTTCCGTTCGGTGTCGTAGAAGTTGGCGACGTTCACGGCGAAGCCGTCGGCCGCCGCGATGCCCGACTTGCGCAGGGCGGTGGCCATCTCCTCCGGGTCCTGTGCCCAGCCGGGGTTGCCCGCGTCCAGGTAGACCCGCGCGTTGGGGTTCTTCTTCAACTCCTGGACGGCGAAGGCCAGCAGGCCGTACCGCTCGGCGGCCAGGTCGCCCTTGATCCCGCAGGTGTCCAGGGTGTGCGCGACGGCGTCCGGCTCCAGCACCACCCAGGCCCTGCGGTCGCCGAGGGCCTGGGCGACGCCGGTGATCCAGGCCCGGTAGGAGGCCGCGTCGGGGGCGCCGCCGGCCGAGTACTGGCCGCAGTCGCGGTGCGGGATGTCGTACGCGACGAAGACCGCCGTGCGGCCGGCCTCGGCGGCCCGTCGGCTCACCTGCTCGGCGATCGTCTGGGCGCCCTGCTCGCCGAGCCACTGCGAGGAGGGCTGGCCGGCGATCCGCAGCAGCGCGTCGGCCTCCGCCGTCCGGCCCTGGCCGCGCAGCGCGGTCACCTGCTGGGCGGCGTTGGTGCGGTCGGAGACGTAGAAGGCCTGCCCGGGCAGTTGGGCGAAGCCCGCACCGGCACCCGCCCCCGCGCCCGCCCCGGCGGCGGAGGACACGGACCCGGCTCCCGGCTTACCGCCGTCCGAACCGGTGCAGCCGGACCCGGCCGCCAGCACCACCCCGGCCAGCAGCGCCCCGACGGCGCCCCGCAACGTCCCTGTCCGCCCCAGCCCGTGCACGTACCGCCCCTCCCCGGCCCCGGTCCGGCGACCGGTCGGCACCAGCTAAGCACACCCGGCACCGGCCGACGGCCACCGGTGGTGAACGCCAAGTGGCCGTGGGCGGACGGGACATCGAACCCGTCCGAACCACGGCCACCACCGGCTGCCGGCGCCCGCCGACCGGCACCCCGGAACGCCGGCAGGCGCTCCGGGCGGAGGCTCAGGCCTCCTTCAGGTTCGGCACCTGCCAGTCGATCGCCTCGGCGCCGAAGGAGTCCAGCGCGGCGTTGATCTGCGAGAACGGACGGCTGCCGAAGAACAGCTTCGCCGACAGCGGCGACGGGTGCGCGCCCTGCACCACCACGTGCTTGGCGGTGTCGATCAGCGGCAGCTTCTTCTTCGCGTAGTTGCCCCACAGCACGAAGACCACCGGCTCGTCGCGGTCGCTCACCGCCTTGATCACCGCGTCGGTGAACTTCTCCCAGCCCTTCGCCTTGTGCGAGTTGGCCTCGTGCGCGCGGACCGTGAGCACCGCGTTGAGCAGCAGCACGCCCTGCTCGGCCCAGTGCATCAGGTAGCCGTTGTCCGGGGCGGGGACGCCCAGGTCGGCGTCCAGCTCCTTGAAGATGTTGCGCAGCGACGGCGGCGTCTTGGTGCCCGGCAGCACCGAGAAGCTCATGCCGTGGGCCTGGCCGTTGTCGTGGTACGGGTCCTGGCCGAGCACGAGCACCCGGACCTTGTCGTACGGGGTGGCCTCCAGTGCGGCGAACTCCTGGCCGCTCGGCGGGAACACCTCGTGCTCCGCGCGCTGGGCCGCCACGAAGGCCGCCAGCTCGGCGAAGTACGGCTTCTCCGTCTCGGCGCCCAGCACCCCGCGCCAGGACTCGGGCAGTTCCAGCCCGCCGCCCTCGCCGGCCTCGACCACGCCCGCCTCGACCGTGTCCGTCACGACATCTACCTCCCACACCGCGGCTGTTGCGCCGCACGCCCTCTTTCACCCCGAACGCTACACAGCCCCACCGACAACGGCCGCCTCCCCGCGGGCACCAGGCGGCCCCGCACCCCGGGCACGGAGCGGCCCCGCCCCGGCGACCTGCCGGAACGGGGCCCACGACGAGAACGCGGGGGGAGAACGCGGACGTCAGACCAGCTCGACCAGGTCCGCGATCGACTGGACCACGCGGGTCGGCCGGTACGGGAAGCGCTCCACGTCGGAGGCGGAGGTCAGGCCGGTGAGCACCAGGATGGTCTCCATGCCGGCCTCCATGCCCGCGACGATGTCGGTGTCCATCCGGTCGCCGATCATCACCGCCGTCTCGGAGTGGGCGCCGGCGGTGTTCAGCGCCTCGCGCATCATCAGCGGGTTGGGCTTGCCGACGAAGTACGGCTCGACCCCGGTCGCCTTGGTGATCAGGGCCGCGACCGAGCCGGTGGCCGGCAGCACGCCCTCGGTGGAGGGGCCGGTCTCGTCCGGGTTGGTGCAGATGAACCGGGCGCCCTGGTTGATCAGGCGGATCGCCTTGGTGAGCGCCTCGAAGGAGTAGGTGCGGGTCTCGCCGAGCACCACGTAGTCGGGGTTGTTGTCGGTCAGCACGTAACCGGCCTGGTACAGCGCGGTGGTGAGGCCGGCCTCGCCGATCACGTACGCGGTGCCCCCGGGGCGCTGGCCCGCGAGGAACTTGGCCGTCGCCAGGGCGGAGGTCCAGATGCACTCCTCCGGCACCTCCAGGCCCATGCCGGCCAGCCGGGCGCTGAGGTCGCGCGGGGTGTAGATGGAGTTGTTGGTGAGGACCAGGAAGGGCTTGCCGGACTCCCGCAGCTTGCGCAGGAACTCCTCCGCCCCGGGGATCGGCGTGCCCTCGTGGATGAGGACCCCGTCCATGTCGGTCAGCCAGGACTCGATGGGCTTGCGCTCTGCCACGTAGGTGTCTCCTCGGTCTTGCACAGGTCTGAACGTTCTCGCACATGCCCAGACCGGACACCCTCGGCCGGTCGGGCGCCACAGGCTGCCCCAACTCCGACCAGCGTAGTCGCCCGCACCGCCACCGCGCGGCCCCCGTCCGGCCGGTGGCCGCACGCCCCGGGGCCGGTGACCGCATGGGCCGAGCCCGGTGACCGTACGGGCCGGGCCCGGTGGCCGCACGGTGGCGCCCCGGTCAGGACGACGAGTCGGTCAGGCCGGTCGGGACCTGCCACTCCCGGCGGCGGCCCTTGTTGGTGAGCAGCAGCCCCTCCTTGAAGACCAGCAGCCCCAGTTGGCTCGCCAGTTCGGCGAGCGGCGGCAGGGTGTCGCCCGTCCTGCCGTACCCGAAGTTCGGCAGGGCGGCGGCGCTCAGCCCGAGCTTGGTGAGGCTGTCCGCCGGGGGCACCGCGATGACGTCGGCGGACCTGTCGCCGATCAGGCGCCGGATCAGGGTGGGGCCCGCTCCCGAGGGGACCGGCAGCACCTCCCGGATGAAGTCCAGGACGCCCTTCGTCAGCACCCGTCCGGCTTCCGAGGGCCGCTGCTGGTGGCGGATGATGGCGTCCTTCAGGGCCGCACCGTCGCCGAACTTGGCCGGGTTGAGCTGCTCGTCGACGCCCAGGACGTGGCCGACCACCCGCCAGATGTGGAAGTAGGCCTCCCGGTCCTCGGGCAGCAGGTCGACGCCCAGTTCGGCGAGGCCGAGCGGGATCAGCACCGAGAAGCTCATCAGCGTGCCGGCCAGGTCCTCCTGGTTGACCGGCACCCCCAGGGCGGCGGCGTCCCAGTCGCCCAGCTGGGAGACGTGGTAGCGCATGGTGGCGTGCAGCAGGCGGACCTTCTGGGCCGACCGGAGCCCGCGGCCGCCCGGCCCCAGGCCGTCGTTGTCGAGGACGTCGACGACGAACTGCGAGGTCTCCATCAGGCGCCGGTACACCCCGGAGGTCAGGCGCTGGGAGCGGACGAGCACCTCGGCGCCGTTGCCGCAGGTGTAGCAGAGCGGGAGCGAGCCGCAGAGCAGGATCGAGGCGATCAGCGGCTGGTAGCGGCCGAGCAGCTCGTGGCCGCGCGCCATCCGCGCCCGGTCCGCCCAGGACGGCAGGACGGCGGACTCCTCGAAGTACGCCTGGAGCCTGGGCGGCAGCCCGGCCGGGACGGCGTCGCTGTTGCGGCCGAAGCCGAGCAGGGTCTGCCGCACCTGGTCCTGCTGTCCGAGCTCGTACGTCTCGGCGATGGCGGCGTCCCCGAGCGGGTCGCCGACGGTGCGCATCCGGTCGAGCAGGTCGTCGGTCCAGCCGTTGGCGGCCATGTGATCCTCCGTCGCAGTCCGTGGGGTGATACGTGCACGTATCGCCGCGTACACGTATCACCGCGCTCCGGGCCGCGGCGGCAGCCTCACCCGTACGAGGGCGCGGCGGCGGGCCCGCCGTCCCGTCCGCCGAAACCGGGAGCAACCGGGCGCCTCGTGATTGAGTGGGCGCATGAACCCGCAGACGACTCCCGGTCCGTTCCGCGTCGGCCTGATCGGCTACGGCCTGGCCGGCTCCGCGTTCCACGCGCCGCTGATCGCCACCACGCCGGGGCTGCGGCTGGACGCCGTGGTCACCGCCAACCCCGACCGGCGCGCCCAGCTGGCGCGCGAGCACCCCGGTGCCCGCGCCGTGGACACGCCCGAGCAGCTGCTCGCCGACCCGGACGCGCTGGACCTGGTCGTCATCGCCTCGCCCAACCGCACCCACGCCCCGCTCGCCCGCGCCGCCCTGCGGGCCGGCCTGGCCACCGTGGTGGACAAGCCGCTGGCCGGCACCGCCGCCCAGGCACTGGAGCTGTGCCGGCTCGCCGAGGAGCAGGGCGTGCTGCTCTCGGTCTTCCACAACCGGCGCTGGGACGGCGACTTCCTCACCGCGAGCCGGCTGGTGCGCGGCGGCGCGCTCGGCCGGGTGCACCGCTTCGAGTCCCGCTTCGAGCGCTTCCGCCCCAAGCCCAAGCCGGGCTGGCGGGAGCTGGCCGACCCGGCCGAGGTCGGCGGCACCCTGTACGACCTGGGCAGCCACCTCGTCGACCAGGCGCTCACCCTGTTCGGGCCGGTCGAGACGGTGTACGCGGAGATCGACGTGCGGCGCGACGGCGCGGTGGTGGACGACGACGCCTTCCTCGCCCTCACCCACACCAGCGGCACCCGCTCGCACCTGTGGACCAGCGCCATCACCCCGCTGATCGGCCCCCGGCTGCGGGTGCTCGGCGACACCGCCGGCTACGTCAAGTCCGGCATGGACCCGCAGGAGGCCGACCTGCGGGCGGGCCTGCGCCCGGACGGCACCCGCCCCTGGGGCACCGACCAGCCCGCGCACTACGGCACCCTCGGCACCGACGAGTCGGCGATCCGGCTGCCGACCGACCCGGGCGACTACCCCGCCTTCTACGCGGGCATCGCCGCCGCCCTGGCCACCCCGGGCACCCCGCCCCCGGTCGACCCGCGCGACGCGGTGGCCGCCCTGGCCGTCCTGGAGGCCGCCCGCACCTCCGCCGCCACCGGGACGGCGGTCCGCCCGGGCTGACGGCCGTACGGCCCGCTTTACCCTCCCTTGACCTCGTCTCCTACGATGGCCGCCATGAGCAACCGGGGGGAACGGCGGGTCACCGCCGACGAGCGGCGTGAGCGCGAACAGGCGTGGTCCACCGAGCAGAAGAAGCGCGAGAAGGCCTGGTCGGAGGAGTTCGAGCAGCGCCGGAAGGCCCGGGAGGCCGAGGACCGCGAGCTCCAGGAGAGCCTGTCGACCACGAGGGAGCGGACGGCCTGGGCCCGCGGCGAGCGGGACGGGTCGATCGGCTACGTCGACGTGACCGGGCCCGACCGCCGCCCCGTACGGATCGCGGTGGTGTGGCTCGGCCGCCTCGGGGCCACGCACGGGCCCCTGCACGCCTACGACCCCATGCGGCACGTCGGCGGCGAAGCCGGCGGCGAGGGGGTCCTCCTGCTCGTCCCCATCGCCGCCGTCCTGGGGCTGAACTTCGGACTCCGCTGGCTGGTCCTCGCCCTGCTCCGCCGACCGCGCTGGGCCGTCGCCGCCAAGGCGGGCGGCGACCGGGGCAAGCGCGGGGGCAACACCGTCCTGCTGCGCACCCGGAACCGGGCGGAGGCCCTGAAGGCCGCGGCCGCCATGGCCGACCGGGTCGAGCGGGACGGGGCCGCCGCCCTCGGGGCCTCCTGACCGCCGCTCCCGCCCGGCCCTCGGGACCCCCCGACCATCGCCCCCGCCCGGACCTCACACCCCGATGACCTCCACCGCGGAGCCCAGCCCCCGGAAGTCCGCCACGTTGCGGGTGTACAGCGGCAGCCCGTGGGCCGAGGCGACCGCGGCGATCATCAGGTCGATCCGGCGCGGGCGCGGCTGCCGTCCGGCGGCGATGGTGAGGGTGACCAGCGTCCCGTAGCGGGCGGCGGCGGCCGCGTCGAAGGGCAGCGGGTCGAAGTCCGCCATCGCCGCGCCCAGCACCTCCAGCCGGGCGGCCCGGCTGGCCGGGTCGCGGGCCATCGACACGCCCTGCTGCAGTTCGGCGAAGGTGATCGCGGTCAGCTCGGGCACGGCCGGCAGGTCGGAGGGGCTGAGCAGCGCCAGGTCGATGTAGACGCAGGTGTCCAGCACCCCGGCCGGCCGCCGCCGGGGTGCTCTGCGGCGCTCAGCCACGCCGCCGCTCGAACGGGTCGTCGCCGTCGTCGCCCACCAGCTCCTCGGGGCCGAAGTCCTCCTCGGCCTCCTTGCGCATCTGCTGGTAGTCCACGCGCGGCAGCTTCACGTGCCGGGCCACCAGCTCCTCCGCCGTGAGCCGCCGACGCCCGGGCACCGGCCGCAGCTCCGCGACCTCGACCCCGTTCCTGGTGATGTGGAACGTCTCCCCCGCCTCCACCGCGTCCATCACGGCGGCGGAGTTGTTCCGGAACTCCCGCTGGGTAATCGTCTTCACCTCTCCACGGTAGCCCCGTGTAGCCCCGGCGGCTACACCCCGGACGGCCGCTTTTCACCGCTCCGAGGAGGGGGCCTTCGGGTACGAACGGAATCGGGCGGAACCAGGCGGGGGCGCCGTGGGGGACGTCCCCGACACAGGCGGGAACCCGGGGGCTCGTAGGATCGTCCTGCTGGTACGTCAGGAAGCCGATGGGGCACCGGGAGGGGGAGCGCGTCGTGGCCGTTGTGGCGATGCTGCTGGGCCTGCTCCGGGTGCTGACCGGGGAGCTGGTGGCCGACAGCGGGACGCTGGCGTCGGTGGCCGCCGTCGCGGCCGTGGCGCTGGTGGCCGGGGCGGTCGCCGGGGCGCTGGCCGGGGCACGGCTCCTCGGGGCGCGGGCGCCGGCGGCGGTGCGCAGCGGGGTGCTGCGGCGCCGGGCGTTCGGTACGGCGTTCCTTCCGCAGCGTGATCCGGACGCCCGGGGCAGGCGACGCCCCAGGGCGCCGGGAGCGGCCCCGGCGGCCGCGTAGTCCCGTCCGACGTCCTTCCAGGCGTTCTTCCGATCGTTCCTGCCGGACGTTCTTCCAGGCGTTCCCCGTGGCCGTCCTCCGCCGATCACTCATGTCCTGAGACCCCGGAGGGCTCGCTCCACCATGTCCGTACTCGCTGTTCTCGACCCTGCCGTCGCCGTGGCGCACGCCGTCGTCGCCGCCGTCGCCCACCTGGTGCCGACCGCCTTGGCCATCGTCCTGTTCACCGTCGCCGTCCGCTTGGCGCTGCACCCGCTGGCGCGGGCGGCGGCGCGCGGGGAGAGGGCCAGGGCGCGGCTGGCGCCGAAGGTCGCCGCGTTGCAGAGGAAGCACAGGGACCGCCCGGAGCGGCTGCGGGAGGCGCTGGCCGAGATGTACCGGAAGGAGCAGGTGTCGCCGTTCGCGGGGTGCCTGCCGGTGCTGGTGCAGATCCCGTTCTTCTCGGTGATGTACCGCCTGTTCACCACCCCGAACGACCTGCTGGACCACACCCTGTTCGGGGTGCCGCTGGGGCTGCACGTCACGGGCGCGCAGGGCGCCGGGCAGTGGGCGGTGTTCGGGGTGCTGTTCGCCGGGCTGGCGGCGGTCGGGGTCGTCAACTTCCGCCGGGCCCGGCGCACGGCCGCGGCAGCGGCAGCGGCTACGGCGGCTACAGCGGCGACGGCGCAGCCCGCCCCGCAGCCGGGGGCGGGACTGCTGCCGTACCTGTCGTTCGGGTCGGTGCTGTTCGCGGCGCTGGTCCCGGTGGCCGCCGTGCTCTACCTGCTGACGACCGGCGTCTGGTCGGCCGCCGAGCGGGCCTGGCTGTACCGGGACGGGACGCCGGTGCCGGCGGCCGCGATGATGGGCTGAGGGCCCGGAGGGGCCGTCAGAAGTGGCGCAGCAGCTCGGGGAAGGCCCCGAGCCGCAGCGTCGCCTCGTCCGGGCCGAGTTCAGCGTGCTCCAGCACCCAGGTGTGCTCGTGCGGGATGAAGACGGTGCGCAGGCCGGCCCGGCGGGCGGGGGCGATGTCGGACTTGGGCGAGTTGCCGATCATCCAGGTCCGGCCCGGGTCGAGGCCGAGGTCGGCGGTGAGCTGCCGGTAGGTGTCGACCGACTTCTCGGCGACGATGTGGACGCCGCGGAAGTGGTGGTCGATGGTGGACGCCGTCACCTTGCGCTGTTGTTCGCCCTGGTCGCCCTTGGTGAGCAGGAGCAGCTGGTGGCGGTCGGCGAGGGCGGCCAGGGTGTCGGCGACGCCGGCGATCAGTTCGACGTCGCGGCTGGTCAGCGGGGTGAGCAGGTCGTCGATCCGGGCCTGTTCGGCGGCCGTGGGGGTGCGGTCGTTGAGCCGCTGGAGGCAGTCGGCGAGGCTCTGCCGGAAGACGGTGGCGCCGTAGCCGAGGGTGGCGGAGTTGACGGCCTCGATCTCGTTCAGCAGGGCCCGGGTGCGCTGCTGCTCCTGCGGGGCGGCGACCCAGTCCAGGAAGCCGTCGATGACCCGCTCGAAGAGGACGTTGTTCTCCCAGAGCGTGTCGTCGGCGTCGAAGATCAGGGTCTGGTCGGTGTGCATCCGGTCGCTCTCCAAGGGGGGGGTTCAGGCGGACGGCAGCAGGCGGGCCGCGCGGTCGAGGGTCTCACGGAGGTTGTCCTCGGTGGTCCGCCGCTTGGCCTCCTCGACGGTGAGCCACTCCAGCGGGGACGCCGGGTTCTCCGGCCGGGCCTGCTCCGGGGTGGCGGTGGCCAGCAGGAAGCGCAGGTCGGCGTGCTCGTGGGCGGGTTCGGCGGGCGAGGCGGGGACGGGCACCACGGCGAGGTGGACGAGGGCGGGGCCGGGCCAGGGGGTGAGGTCGGTCAGGCCGGTCTCCTCCAGGCCCTCGCGCAGGGCGATGTCCAGCGGCCGGGTCTCGCCCGGGTCGCCGTGGCCGCCGACGTGCAGCCAGGCCTGCTGGCGGACGTGCCAGCGCAGCAGGACGCGGCGGGTGGGCGGGTGGACGATCAGCGCGGAGGCGGTGAAGTGCAGCGGGAAGGTGCCCCTGTTCCAGGCTTCGGCGACGCCGAGGAGGCGGCGGGCGCGCTCGTGGTCGGCGGTCTCCACCGGGCCCCGCGGACGGTGGTCGGCCAGCAGTCGGGCCGGGTCAGGGCTCTGGGACGGGCCGCCCGTGGTCACCATGGGTCTGCGCTCCTCGTTCCGCGCCGGGACCGCGGACCGCGTCAACCGGCGTGCGGGGGCGGGCAGTCGGGCCCGGGGCTTCGGGTTCCGGCGAACCCGCGCAGCCTAGCCCGGGGGCGCTCGGGCGGCCCACCGGTTTTCACCGCGGGCGCTCCGGCGGACGTCCGCGACGCTCGCGCGCGGCATGGGCACCGGACGTCCGCGACGCTCGCGCGCGACGTGAGCACCGGACGTTCCGACGACGGACACCTCCCGTACCTCCGGCGGCATGCCACCTGGTCCGGGCGTTCCCCCGGAGGCCGTAGCCTGTGGTGATCGTTTTCGGGACAGGTGGAGGGATGTCGTCATGGTGGCTGCTCCGGCGCTCGCCGAGCTGCGCGAGGTGTGCCAGCCGCAGGCCAAGCTTCAGAGCCGCAACGGCGAGCACTGGGCGGGTCGGATGTACATGCGGCGGATCTCGCTGCGGACCACCCGGCAGCTGGTGCGCACCTCGGTGTCGCCGAACACCCTCACCTGGGTGATGGTGGTGTGCGGGGTGGGCGGCGGCGCGGCCCTGCTGATCCCGGGCCCGGCCGGTGCGGTGCTGGCCGTCGTGCTGTTCCAGCTGTTCCTGCTGTTCGACTGCGTGGACGGCGAAGTGGCGCGCTGGAAGCGCCAGTTCAGCATGGCCGGGGTGTACGTGGACCGGCTCGGCGCCTATCTGGCGGACGCCGCGCTGATGATCGGTGCGGGTGTCCGGGCGGCGCGCGGCGGGTCGGAGCTGTGGGTGTCGGCGGGGCTGGCGGCCGCGCTGGGCGTGGTGCTGCTCAAGGCCTCGACGGACCTGGTGGACGTGGCCCGCGCCCGCAGCGGGCAGCTGCCGGCGACCGAGGAGTCGACGCAGCCGCGTTCCCAGGGCATCGCGACGGCCCGCAAGGTCGCCTCGCTGTTCAAGATCCACCGGGTGACGAACGGCATCGAGGCCTCGCTGGTGCTGCTGGCGGCGGCCGCGGTGGACGCCGGGCTCGGGAACCTGGACGCCACCCGGTGGACGCTCGCGGGCATCACGGTGATCACCTGGGGCATGGTGGTCGCGCACCTGGCGTCGATCCTGTCCTCCTCGCGGCTGCGCTGATCCGGGCGGCGCCCCGGCCGCCGGGTGACGGGGCGAGGCGCCCTGCTCCCGGGGGCCGAGGCGCCCATCCCCCGCCCGGGGGAGCCCCCGGCGGCGGGCCCGCCGCCGGGGGGACGCAGCGGGCCCGGGCCGCGCGGAAGGGTGGGGGCATGACGACGCCCCGGCCCGCTGCCGCCGCCACCACCGCCGTTCCCGCCGCGCCCCGTTGGGCCGTGCGCGCCGCCCACCTCGCCGCCGTCACCGCGCTGCCGGCCGGGCTGTGGCGGCTCGGGCTGGTGGCGGGCTGGCACGGCGGGTACACGGAGGCGGGCTACCGGGCGATGGGCCTCACCGGGTGGGGCGCGGTGTGGCCGGTCTTCCTGAGCCTGGTCACCGAGGCGCTGGCGCTGCTCACGATCGGGCTGGTCCGCCCGTGGGGCACGGTGCCGCCGCGCTGGGTGCCGTTCTTCGGCGGCCGCCCGGTCCGCCCGCGTGCGGTGGTGCTCGCGGCCTCGCTCGGCGCCGTCGGCCTGGCCCTGCTGTGGACGCCGTTCGTCGGCTGGTGGGCCCTGCCAGGTACGGGCATGACCCCGCTCGGCCACACCCTGGTCGGCTTCCTCTACCTGCCGACCGTCGCCTGGGCGCCGCTGCTGGCGGCCGTCACCGTGTCGTACCACCGCCGCCACCGGGCGCCGTCGGCGGCGACGACGCTCCCGCGGACGGCCTGAAGCACAGCCGGGCAGGCATGTGACGCGGATCACGGCAGCGCCCGGGGCCCGCCGGACAGGACCGGGTGTGGAGCAATCGATACGGGCGCGGATCCGCGCCGGGGACGCCGAGGCGTTCGGGCAGGTCTTCGAGGATCACGCCCGGGCGGTGTACCGGCACGCCGTACGGATGACCGGGGACCGGACCGTCGCCGAGGACGTGGTCTCGCTGACCTTCCTGGAGGCCTGGCGGCTGCGCGCCCGGATCGCCCCCGAGCGGGAGGACGGCGCGGAGAGCCTGGCGCCGTGGCTGCTGGGCATCGCCGGGAACGTCATCCACAACACCCGCCGGGCGGCCCGCCGGCACCAGAAGGCGATGGCCAAGCTGCCGCCGCGCGAGGTGGTGCCGGACTTCTCCGGCGAGCTGGCGGGCCGGATCGCCGACGCCGAGGAACTGGCCGCCGCGAAGGCCGCGTTGGAGCGACTGCGGCCGGTCGAGCGGGAGGTCTTCGCGCTGTACGTGTGGGAGGGGCTGGACCACGCGGCCGTCGCCGAGGCGCTCGGCCGCCCGGTGGGTACGGTCCGCTCCCGGCTCTCGCGTGCCCGCGCCCGGCTGCGGGAGCTGACCGAGCGGGAGCTGGCCGCGGCGCGTTCGGCGCGGGCGGAGCAGCGGGGCGCGCCGCCGGCAGGCCACCAGGCCGGCCACCGGGCGGCGGAGACCGCGCAACGCCCGGGCAGCACCGGACAGGTACCAGGTGACCGCACCCCCGCGGTCCGGCCGACCAAGGAGACGATCCGATGAGCGCCACCCCCCGGCACCGGTCCGAACAGGCCGATCGGGAGGAGCTGGCCCGGCTGCTGCCGGCCCCGGCCGCTCCGGTCCTCCCCCGGAGCCGCCACCTCCTGCTCAAGGAGCACCTGTTGGACAGCATCACCGACCCGGACGGCACCCCCGACACCCCTCGGCGCACCACCCCCCGACGCACCGCCCGTCGACGCGGCCTGCTCCTGGGCGCCGCCCTCCCGCTGGGGCTGGCCGCCGCGCTGACCGGGGTCCTGCTCACCACCGGCACCGACGGCTCCGCCCCCGGCGGCGACGACAGCGGACGGTCGCTGGGCAGCAGCAGCGGTGTCGCGTACACCCTGGAGAGCGAGGAGGAGGTGGTCCGGCTGACCATCCTCGAGGACTACAAGCCGGTGGACGTGGACCAGTTGCAGCGCGACATCGACCGGTTCGGGATCCGCGCCCGGGTCTACCCCGGCGAGCCGGGCTGCAAGGCCCGCGAGCCGAAGCAGCCCTCCCACGTGGACCTCACCGCCGGGTGGGACATCGAGCACGGGCCCGGGGAGCCGCTCGTGCTGACCGTCCACCCCCGTCGGCTCCCGGCGGGCACGGAGATCTTCATCTACCTGCCGCTGGCCAGGACTTCGCCGGCCAACAGCTCCCGCGAGATGCAGGCCGGACTGATGAAGTCCCCGGGCCCTTCCTGCATGCCGGCCAAGGAGTACGTCAACCCGCTGGCGAGCCTGTACCCGACCCCGCCGGCGAAATGACCCGGCCCGGCCCGTAGGCGCCCGCCCCCTTCCGTGGAACCAGTCGGACTACATATGCAGTCCAACGACATATACAGTCGTCCGACAGTCGACAGAAGGGGGCGCGCCCATGCCACCCCGCACCACGACCCGGCCCGACCCGACCCGGCCCGACCCGACTCCGCTCGCCACCGGTCGAAGCACCGCCCGAAGCACCGCCCGAACCGCCGTGCGTGCCACAGCCGCCACCGTCCGCGCCGCCGTCGTCCGGACCGCCACCACCCGGCCCGCCGTCGTGCTGCTCGTCGGCTACCTGGCCGAGCTGCTGTTCCGTCTCGTCCTCGTCCGGTCCATGGACTTCCCGTCCGTCCACCCCGACGAGGACTCCTACCTCGCCGAGGCCCGGGTGCTGGCCGGCGGCTCGGCGACCGAGATCCCGGTCGGCGTGGTCATCCCCGGCGGCTACCCCCTGCTGATCTCCCCCGCGCTGCGCCTGGCCGACGACCCGACGACCGCCTACCACCTGGTCATGGGCGTCAACGCCGCCGTCAACGCCCTGGTCTTCCCGCTCGCCCACGTCGCGCTGCGCCGCCTCGGCCTGGACCGCCGCCTCTCGTACGCCTTCGCCGCCGCGACCGCGCTGCTGCCGCCGGTGGTCTTCTACTCGCAGTTCGTGCTGACCGACGCCGTCCTGCCCGTCCTGGTGCTCGCCTGGCTGCTCTGCCTGCACGGCTGGCTCGCCGACGGCCCGCCGCGGCGCCGCACCTGGCACGCCGTCGGGGCGGGGGCGTCGGCCGGCTACGCGATGGCGGTGCACGACCGCGGCGGCGTGGTGGTGGCGCTGACCGCCGCCGTCCTGCTCGGCGTCCTGCTGCTGCGCCGGGCGCCGTGGCGCGCCACGGCGGCCGGGCTCGCGGCGCTCGGCCTCGGTGTGCTCGGCGCCGAGCTGCTGTCGGCCTGGCTGCACGCGCGGTTCACCGTCCCGGACAGCGACGTCGGCGGCTCGCTCTGGAAGGGCCTGACCGATCCGGGCACCGCCGTGCAGACCCTCGCCCGGGCGGCCGGTCAGATCTGGTACTTCACCGTCTCCACCTGGGGTGTCGGCGGACTCGCCGTCGTCGCCTGCCTGTGCGCGGTGTTCGACCGCCGCCGGCCGCCCGCCCTGCGGACCACCGGCGGCGTGCTGGTGGCCCTGCTGTTCGGCACGGCCGTGGCCTCCGCCGCCGCCCTGCCGCTGGACGGCCGGGTCGACGACTGGGTGTACGCCCGGTACACCTCCTACCTCGTCCCGTCGGCCTTCGTCGCGGGCGTCGCGGTGCTCGCGCGGTACGGTCGCCGCGCGCTGGTCCGGACGGCGACGGTCGCGGCCGGACTCGTCCTGCTGCTCGCCGGGGTCGTGGCGCTGGCGGCCGGCGAGCGGCTGCACACGTCGATGTTCATCCCCTGGACCCTGCCCGACGTCTCCTTCCTGGCCGCGGACTGGGGCCGGATCGACCTGCCCCGCACCTGCGCCGCCGTGCTGGTCCTGCTCGGCGCGGCGGTCCTGGTCCGCCACGCCGGGGGCCGCCGGGTGCTCGGGGCGCTCGGCGTCTCGCTGGCGCTGTTCGCCGCCTTCGCCACCACGACGATCACCGCACAGGTCGCCCGGCCGCACGCGGAGGGCCGCGAGGGCCTGGCGACCGGCTTCACCCGCGCCGCCGGGATCACGGCGGACGACAACGTGGTGTTCGCCTGGGACGTCGACTGGTCGCTGCGCGCCGCCCAGACCTTCGAGGTCTACCGGGGGCGGGTCTGGTCCCGCGATCCCCGCTGGCAGCCCGTCCCGGCGGAGGCGAACGTGATGGTCCTCCCGCTGCCCGGGGAGGGGAAACCGCCGGAGGCGTACTGGCCGGGCCACCCCGCCGACTGGTACGTCGAGCGCTTCGACGCCCGGCAGAACTGGGCGGTCTGGCACCGGCGTTGAGCGCCCCGGTGTCGCCTAACCCGCCGTACCGGCGTGGGCGACGGCGGCGGCGTGGGCGGCGAGGACGGTGTCGAGCAGCCCGGGGAAGCGCTGCTCCAGGTCGACGGTGCGCAGGGCGGAGAAGCGCCGGTTGGCCTCCTCGCGCTGGACGATCAGGCCGGATTCGCGCAGCACCTTGAAGTGGTGGCTCAGGGTGGAGGGCGCGACGTCCACCGGGAAGGTGCCGCAGGCCCGTTCGGGCTCGGTGCGCAGAACGCGGACGATGGTCATCCGGGTGGGGTCGGAGAGCGCGTGCAGGACGTCGAAGAGGTCGATCTCCTCGGCTGCGGGGTGGGCGAGCGCCGGTCGTCGGCGGGTGCTGCGGGGCATGGGTCGACCTCCCTGATCTGCGATGTTCGACATCCATGGAAATGGCGTGGTACCACTGTCCCGCGCCAATTTCGTCGTTCGTCGAACATCGTAGTCGAGGGGGCCCGACATGCGTGCGCTGGTGATGACCGCACCCGGTGGAGCGGAGAACTCGGAGATCCGGGAGGTCCCGGTACCGCGCCCCGGACCGGGCCAGGTGGCGGTCGACGTCGCCCACGCCGGGCTGAACTTCGTGGACGTGATGACCCGCCGCGGCGACGCCGCGTACGCCGCCGAGTGGCCGTACCGGCCCGGCAAGGAGGTGTCCGGCACGGTCCGCGAGCTCGGCGCCGGGGTCACCGGCCTGGCGGTGGGCGACCGGGTGGTCGCCGCGCCGGTCGGCGCCGGACTGGCCGAGGTGGTGGTCGCGGAGGCCGCGCTCACCGTGCCGCTCCCGGACGGGGTGGCGCTGCGCGAGGCCGCCGCCGTCCCGCTGGGCCTGGCCACCTCGATGCTGCTGCTGACCGACGCGGGCCGCTTCACCGCCGGGGACACCGTCCTGGTCCACTCGGCGGGCGGCGGGATCGGCAACGCCGTCGCCCGGCTCGTCCCGCTGCTCGGCGGCGGCCGGCTGATCGGCACGGTCGGCCGGCCGGAGAAGGCCGCGGCGGCGCTCGCCTCCGGCTACGACCACGTCTTCGCCCGCGGCGCGGCCGACGGCCCTGGCGCCGACGGACCTGGCGCCGACGGAAGCGGTAGCGGCGAAAGCGGCAGCGGCGGCGGACCGGCCGAGGCGATCCGCGCCGCCACCGGCGGCCGGGGCGTCGACCTGGTGCTCGACCCGCTGGGCACCGCCGCCCTCGACCTCGACCTCGCCGTGGCGGCACCCGGCGCGCGGATCGTGCTGTTCGGCAACGCGGGCGGCGGCGCCGTCGCCGACCTGCCCCCGCTCGGCCGCCTGATGGCGGGCAACCTGACCGTCACCGGCTTCAGCCACCGCGGCCTGGCCGTCACCGCCCCCGAGCGGCTGGCCCGCGCCGTCCGCCGGGTCCTCGGCCTCCTCGCCGACGGCGGCCTGGACCTGCCGGTCACCGAACTGCCCGGCCTCGACGCCGTCCCGGCCGCCCACGACGCCATGCAGGAGGGCCGGGCGACCGGCAAGTACGTGGTGCGCGTCGGCGGTTGATCCCGCACCCGCGGGTACGGCAACGCGCCCTGCACGGGAAGTCGACTCCGCCGACTTCCCGTGCAGGGCGCGCTACGTCACTTCACCGGGCGGATCAGCTCGCGGACCCGGCGGAGGCCCCGGCGGAGGAGGCGGAGGACGCGGAGCCGACCCGGCCGGTGGCGGTGGGCGCGGTACGGACGGAACGCTTCAGAGCCATGTGCATGACAGGACTTCCCTTTCGATGAGGAGGGGACGGGAGTCGCCCGCGACGACGCGTCAGCTCAGCGGCTTGCCCGGGCACCAGGCGTCGCCCCAGGCCGTCGTCTGGACGCAGTGGTGGCCGTCGTGCACGCCGCCGGGTTCCGTCAGCGTCGCGCCGTCGAACACGGAGGCGCCGGCCGGAGCCACCCCGCCCAACCAGGCGGCGGCACCCAGCGCGACCACGGCCAGTGTCCGCGTCACGATTCCTCGCATGACGACAACTCCCATCACTTCGGGGACGGTTCCACACGTTCCGGGCGTTTCCGCAGTTCCTGCCGCATCGCCCGGTCCGTGCTCGTCACCCTGCCAGGCGGCGGATGGCCACGGCATCCCCCGCAGGGGATCATGAGCCTGCCTGGCAGCTTTAGGAGGCATGCGATGCACCCCGTGACCGGCCCCGACCCGACCGCCCCCGACCCGACCGCCGACGTGCCCGCGCTCGACAGCGCGGCCGTCACGCTCTACCGGTGGACGGTGGTGCACGAGCGCCTCACCCCGGCCACCCTCGCACAGGCGGCGTCGGAGACCGACCTGACCCTGCCGGAGTGCGAGGCGGCCGTCCGGCAGCTCACCGGGGCCTGCCTCCTCCAGGAACTGTTCCCCGACGACCGCCGCACGGATGGGACCCGTACGGACGCGCCCCCGGTCGCCTGGCAGCCCGTCAGCCCCCAGGCCGCCACCGCCCAGCTGCTCTCCGCCCGCGACACCGCCCTGCGCGCCCGGGAGGAGGCCCTGCGCGAGCAGCGGCGGATCGTCCAGCAGCAGCGCGACGGCCTCGCGGCGCTGGTGCCCGTCTACCTCCAAGCCCGTCAGCACGCCTTCCCCCAGGGCACCATCGACCGCCTGCCGGACAAGTTCGCGGTGCGCTCGCTGCTCGCCGACGTGATCGACTCCTGCCGCAGCGAGGTGCTGGTCTCCAAGCACGGCGGTTCGTTCTCCCCGGCCGCCCTGCGCGAGGCGCTGCCGCGCGACCTGGCGCTGCTCGACCGGGGCGTCCGGATGCGCAGCCTCTACCAGCACGCGACCCGCTTCGACCAGCCCACCCGGGTGCACGCCGAGCAGCTCATCGAGGCCGGCGCCGAGATCCGGACGCTGCCGGAGGTGTTGCCGCAACTGATCATCGTGGACGGCTCGCTGGCCCTGCTGCCCGCCAGCTCCGGCGGCGCCCTGATCATCCGCGAGCCCGACCTGCTCTCCTACCTGCTGACGGTCTTCGAACGGGACTGGGAGAACGCGGCCCCGTTCGCCAGCGGCCCGCAGGCCGCGCACGACGTCACCAAGACGATGAAGCAGAGCATCCTGGTGCTGCTCGCGAAGGGCCTCAAGGACGAGTCCATCGCCCGCCGCCTCGGCATCTCCCTGCGCACCTGCCGCCGCCACGTCTCGGACCTGCTGGACGGCCTCGGCGCGCACAGCCGCTTCCAGGCCGGCGTGGTCGCCGAACGGCTGGGCCTGACCTCGCACCCGGTCCCGGACGCCCCGGCCCCCGGCGAGGAGCCCGAACCGGCCCCGGCCTGCCCCGCCTGCGGCGGCCCGCTGACGGCCACCGCCCCCTCCCCCGGCGGCCCGCGCCCCGGCGGCCGCCCGCCCCGCTACTGCTCGCCCCGCTGCCGCTCCCGCGCCTACCGCACCCGGCAGCGGGAACGCGCGGACGGCGTCACGTAACCCCCCGGCGGCGCGACGTAACCCGGGACGCGCCCGCGAACCGGGCCGGTGGAGTCGGGCCGGTGGAGTCGGGCCGGTAGCCGCCCGGGCATAGCCCCGGGCGCACCGGTGTCGGGGGCGGGCATGACCAAGGTTCTGGTGATCGGCGCAACCGGCAGTGTGGGCAGGCACGTTGTGGCCTCGCTGGCCGAAGGCGGCCACGAGGTGCGGGCGTTGGTGCGCGACGAGGCGACGTCCCGGCTCCCGGCGGGGGTCGAGGCCGTCCAGGGCGACCTGACCCGGCCCGAGAGCCTGGAGCCGGCGCTGGCCGGCGGGGTGGAGGCGGTCTACCTGATGTGGCCCGGGCTGCCCGTGCGGCCCCGGGTGGTGGAGCTGATCGCCCGGCACGCCCGGCGGGTCGTCTACCTGTCGACGGACGTGGCGGACCTCGCCGACGACGAGCCAGCCGTCGTCTTCCACCAGGAGATCGAGCGGCTGATCCGGCGCTCGGGCCTGGAGTGGACCTTCGTCCGGGCGATCGACTTCGCGGGCAACCTGCTGGCCTGGGCCGACCAGGTGCGGGAGGGCGTGGTCCGCTGGCCGTACGGGCGGGCGCGGCGATCACTGGTGCACGAGCGGGACATCGCGGACGTCGCGGTGCGGGCGCTCACCGAGGACGGGCACGGCGGCGCCGCGTACGTGCTCACCGGCCCGGAGTCGCTCTCGCACGCCGAGCCGGCCGGGATCATCGGCGAGGAGCTGGGCGTCGCGGTGCGGTGGGAGGAGCTGCCGCCGGAGACGGCCCGCGAGGAGCTGACGGCGGCCTGGGGCAACGCCGCGTTCGTCGCGGCCCGGCTGCGCGCCTGGGAGTCGTTCACCTGGGAGCCGGAGCGGGTGACCGGCACCGTGCGGGAGGTGCTCGGGCGTCCGCCGCGCGATGTCCGCAGCTGGGTGCGGGACCACGCGGCGGGCTTCCGCCAGGCCGGGGTCAGTACCGGACGGCCTTGACCACCACCGGCAGCAGCGTCCGGTCGGCCGGCTGCCTGCTGAAGGCGACGGGCTCGGCCGTGCCGTTCGCCGGGACGTTCTCGGCGCCGACGACGGCGCTGTCCACGGTCTTGCCGCTGGTGTCGGTGAAGTCGACCTGGACGGCGTAGGAGGCCGCTTCGAGCCCCCGGTTGCGGATCGTGACGACCACGGCGTGCAGGCCGCCGGTGTTCTGCCGGTTGATGCCGGTGATCGCGACGTCGTTCACCGCGTTGCCGCCGTCCGGCTCCCCGCTGAGCACCGAGGCGGCCTTCTCCCTGGTCGTCACCTGCTGCGCCGAGACGGAGGCCTCGAAGGCGGAGGCCGCCGCGGCCTTGGAGGCGACGGACGCCGCGGAGGCCTCCGAGGCCGAGGCGATGGCCGCGGACGCCGAGGCCAGCAGCGACTCGGCGGCGGAGGCGACGGCGGAGGGCGGCTCGCCGGAGAAGGCGCCCGCGTTGGGCGGGGTGGCCGTCGCCGAGCCGGCCGCCGTGCCCGAGGAGCTGCTGCTGCAGGCCGCGAGCACGGCGACGCCGGAGGCCGCCACGATCAGCGCGACCGTCCGCCGCGGCGTCCACCTCCGGCCCGGTCGGCGGTGGCTGGGGGGACTGTGGAGTTCACGCACCGAGGGATCCCTCTCCTGGTCGGTGTTCGGCGGCCGAGGGGCCCGTACGTCCCCATGCTTGGCAACATCCCGCTCCACAGCGACAGCTCCTGACCCGTCCGAGTGGCCCGGGCCGCCGGCGGAACGGCGGACTCGGGAAAGACGAATCGCCCCGGGCGCGCGAGCACGGCGCGCCCGGGGCGGGGCTTCGAGGACCGGCGGAGCTCAGGCCGTGGCCTGGTCCGCCTCCTCGGCACCGGCCCCCGCCGGCACCGGAACGGAGCGCAGCCGGGACGCGGGCGGCGCGGGGATGACGGCGGCGACGGCGGCCGCGATCAGCGCGACGCCGCAGCCGATCACCAGGCCGACCCGGAAGCCGCCCTCCGAGGGCAGGGTGTGGCCGCCCAGGGTGACGGTCATCTGCGACAGCACCACGCCCATCACGGCGGCGGACACCGAGGTGCCCAGCGAGCGCATCAGGGTGTTGAAGCTGTTCGCCGAGGCCGTCGCGGTCAGCGGCACCGCGCTCATGATCAGCGCGGGCATCGCGCCGTAGGCCAGGCCCACGCCGCTGTTGCAGACGATCGTCACGATCAGCACGCCCCAGGTGGAGCCCATCAGCGGCAGCGCCAGCCCGTACCCGACGGCGATCGTCAGCGCCCCGGCGACCAGGGTGAACTTCGGTCCGCGCGCGGCCGACAGCTTGCCGCCGAACGGGGAGACGACCATCATCATCAGCCCGCCGGGCGCCATCCACAGGCCCATCGCCAGCATCGACTGCCCGAGCCCGTAGCCGGTGGCCTCCGGCAGCTGGAGCAGCTGCGGCACGATCAGCGCCTGGGCGTACATGCCGAAGCCGACCAGGACGGAGGCGGCGTTGGTCAGCAGCACCCGGGGGCGCGCGGTGACCCGCAGGTCCACCAGCGGCTCGCTGACGCGCAGCTCCCAGCGGGCCCAGAGCAGCAGGATCGCGGCGGAGGCGGTGAACAGGCCGAGGGTCCGGGTGCTGCCCCAGCCCCAGTCGCCGCCCTTGGAGACGGGCAGCAGCAGGCAGACCAGGCCGACGCTGAGGCCGATCGCGCCGACGTAGTCGAAGCGCCCCCCGGTGGCGGGGCGGCCGTCCGAGGAAGCGGAAGCGGCCGGGGCCGGGGCCGGGATGATGACCCAGAGCAGGCCGATGATGACGACGGCCAGTACGGCGGTGCCCCAGAACAGCACGCGCCAGCTGGCGTAGTCGGCGACGCCGGCCGCGATCGGCAGGCCGAGGCCGCCGCCGATCCCCATGGAGGCGCTGACCAGGGCGATCGCCGAGCCGAGCCGCTCGGGCGGCAGCACGTCGCGCAGCAGGCTGATGCCGATCGGCACCAGGCCCATGCCCATGCCCTGCAGGGCCCGTCCGGCGATCATCGGCACCACGGAGTCGGCCACCGCGCACAGCACCGAGCCGAGCAGCAGTGGGACGCAGGAGGCGATGAGCATCGTCCGCTTGCCGAGGAGGTCGCCGAGGCGGCCGCTGATCGGGACGAAGACGGCGGCGGAGAGCAGGGTCGCGGTGATGACCCAGGAGGCGTTGGACGCGCTGGTGTGCAGGAGTTGCGGGAGCTGGCTGATCAGCGGGGTGACCAGGGTCTGCATGATCGCGGCGACGGTGCCGGTGAAGGCGAGCACCGCCACGATCGGACCGGTGCGGGGGGTGGGGGCGGGGCCGTTGATGACGGGCCTCCTCGGGCGGTCGAAGAGCAGTCGAAGAACGTTCGAAGAGCGTTCGAGAGCGGAAACATGCACAAAACACACGATGTGCATGAAACACAAGACGGTCAGCTTACACAGGATGTGCGCGATGCACATCATGTGTGCCGCGCATGCCTCTGGCATACTGAAGGGTGATCCACGGAGAACCCGCAGGTCGAAGCGGTGATGAAGGGACTTCGACATGACCAGCCCCACGCACGAGGTCGCCCTCGAGTTCCTGGTGTTCGCCCGGCACCGCGACCTCAGCCAGGTCAACGCCCGCCCCGAGGGCAGCCAGCTCGAACGCAGCGCCTACATCCTGCTCAGCCGGGTCGACGCCGAAGGGCCGATGTCCATCGGCCAGCTGAGCGACGCCTTCGCCCTGGACGTCTCCACCCTCAACCGGCAGACGGCGGCCCTGAAGAGCGCGGGACTGCTCGAACGCATCCCGGACCCGGACGGCGGCATCGCCCGCAAGTTCCGCCTCACCGAGGAGGGCCGCCGCCGGCTGGACACGGAACGCGAGGCGCACGTACGGGCACTGAACCTCGTGATGACGGACTGGCCGGAGGAGGACATCGCCTCCTTCGCCGGCTTCCTGCGCCGCTTCAACACCGGCATCGAGCGGCTCGACGGCCGCCCCTGGCCGCGCGACTGAGCCGACGCGGACGCCGCACGGGACGTCGGCCGGGCAGGGGAGCGCGCGGGAAGTCGGCCGGGCCGACTTCCCGCGCGGGGCGGCCTGGAGAATGCCCGGCATGGGAACGGACATCAACGGATTCATCGAGTGCCGGGCGTGGTTCCTTCGCGACGAGGACGGGAAGCCGGCCTGGCAGGCCGCCGTCGCCCTCGACCTCCTCAACACCACCAGGAACTACGACGCCTTCGGCTGCCTCTTCGGGGTCCGCAACCACGCCAACTTCCGTCCGCTGGCCGCCGATCGCGGACTGCCGCCGGACGCCTCGCAGACCGTGCGGGCGGCGGTGGACACGTACGGGGCGGCCTTCTACGGCACCACCTGGATCACCTGGGCCGAGGTGAGGGCCGTGGACTGGGCCGAGGCGGCGGAGGCACCCGACAGCCGGCTCCACGAGTACCGGCGGACCCCCGACGGGCTCACGCTCGTCGGCAAGAGCGCCTGGAACCGGCGCTTCGGCGAGACCCTCGGCATTCCCGAACCGGTGCCGACACCGGGACCGGGGTCGGAGCCGGGCGAGGTCCGGACCTGGCCCGAGGGCAGCGAGTGGGTGGTCGACGACGCCGTCTACCGCTCCGAGCGGATGGACCGCCGCGACGCCGTCCGCGACGACGGCGAGTGGAAGCCGGTCTGGACGGTCATGGAGGCCCTCGCCTCGCAGCACGGTGACGACAACGTCCGGCTGGTGGTCTGGTTCGACTACTGAGCGGCGCCCGCCCGCAAGCGCCGCCCAGCGGCCGGCTCAGCCCTCGGCCCGGATCCGGTCGGCGACCGGGAAGTCGGTCCCGCAGTCGGGGCAGGTCGCACCGCCGAACACGTGGGTGAGCGCGTGCGCGACCTCGCGCTGTCCGTCGGCGAGCGCGAGGTCGTGGAGGCGCCGCCCGATGCCGTCCAGGTCCGCGGGGGCGGTCGGCCGCAGGGGCCGGGTCTCGATGTCCCCGTCGGCGAGCGCGTAGTCCTCGCCGGTGGAGAAGTGGCCGCGTTCGCCGAAGACGATGAACAGGCCCTCCCCGCAGCCCGGGCAGGAGACCTCGTACTCCTCGCTCCCGAGCCCCCAGGCCAGGTCCTCGCTCCACCCCGCGACGCCTTCGAAGCCCAGGACGGCCTCCAGGAGGTGGACGTACTCCCCGCGGTCCGTGGCCGTCCGCAGGTACCGGTTCGCGGCTGCCAGCAGTCCGGCGATCTCCGCCGCGTGCTCCGCGCGGACGTCGCCCGCCTCGTGCAGCTGGTCGGCGCCAGCCGTGATCGCGCCCGCCAGCACCACGGCGTTGACCGCCTGGTCCCGGTCCCCGCGCCCGGCCAGGTCGGCCAGCCAGGGCAGTGCCGCGAAGCTGGCCGGGTAGACGCTGCCCTGGTGGCACAGGGCCGACCACAGGTCGTTCCAGCGCTCGGCGCTGGGCTCCGCCGCGATCCGGTCCAGCAGGGCGGGTACGTCCTCGGCGGAGCCGTAGGCGTGGTGGAGGCGCGACCAGTCCGTCATGCGGCGATCCAACCAGGTCGACGGGCGCCACCCGTCAGCGGGCCGGGGGGAGTTGGGCGAGGAGGGCGGGGCCGGTCCAGGCGGGGGTGGCGGCGGGAGCGGCGGCCTCGGCCCGGCGGACGAGGGTGATCAGGCGGGCGTTGGCGGGAGCGGTGAGGCCGTGGCGTTCGGCGAGGGCGACGATCTCGCCCTGGAGCGAGTCGATCTCGGTGGGGCGGCCGCGCTGGAGGTCCTCCCACATCGAGGAGCGGGCGGTGGCGTCGATCCGCAGGCTCGCCCCGGCCAGCCGCTGGAACAGGGCGTCCGGCAGGCCGAGCACCCAGGGCATCAGCCCCGGCGGCACCGGGCCGAGCCGCGCCGGGGCGACCCCGGCGGCCCGGAACGCCGCCAGCGCCTCCCGCTGGCAGCGCGCCACGCACCGCCGGAACGCCCGCTGCCCGACCTGCTCGCGCAGCGGAAGCCCGGAGAGCGCGTTGACGGCGTTGTTGAGGTTCAGCAGCAGCTTGGCCGCCTGGACGGCCGGCATGTCCGGCCGCAGGTCCAGCCGGAGCCCGCTCGCCCGGGCCGCCCCGGCGAGGGCGGCGGCCCCCTCCCCCGCCGCCAGCATCAGCGACCCGCCGCTGCCCTGGTGAACGGCGGCGGGCCCGGTCCGCACCACGTTGTACGGGACCATGCCGGCCAGCACCCGGTGGGCGGGCAGCGCGGCCGCGAGCGCCCCGGCGTTGCGCAGGCCGTTCTGGAAGCTCACCACCACCGCGTCCGGGCCGAGGTGCGGGGCGAGTTCGCGGGCGGCGGTCGCGGTGTCGGCGGACTTCACGGTGACCAGGACGTGGTCGGCGCCGGCCACGGCCGCCGGGTCGGTGGCGGCGGTCAGGCCCCGTACCTCGCGGCGGGCCCCGCCCGGGCCGGTGAGGGTCAGCCCGGCCGCGTCGATCGCCGCCATCGCCGCCGGCCGCCCGATCAGGGTGACGTCGGCGGTCGCGGCGAGCATGCCGCCGAGGTGGCAGCCGATGGAGCCGGCGCCGAACACGGCGATCCGGAGCCTGCGTTGGGCGGGGCTGGCGGGCACGGGGGGCTTCTCCGAGGGGTGGGCGGACGGGGAGGGGGACGGGGAGGGCGGGGGCCGTCAGTCGAAGAGGTCGGGGTCCGAGGCGGTGATCTGGTCCCACAGCGGGCGGGCCTGGAACCAGCCGGCCAGCGGGGTCCCGACCTGGCCCCGGGTGATCAGCGCGGTCTCCCGGTCGATCGGCTTGGGGGTGCCGGCCGCCATCGCGAGCAGCTGCGCCTGGCAGGAGCGCTCCATGGTGACGAACCACCAGACCGCCTCGGCCACGGACTGGCCGACGGTCAGCAGGCCGTGGTTCTGCAGGATGACGGCCTTGTGGCTGCCGAGCGCGGCAGCAACCCTCTTGCCTTCCTCGGTGTCGGTCACGACGCCCCGGTAGTCGCTGTACAGGCCGTGGTCCTCGAAGAAGGCGCAGGCGTCCTGGGTCAGCGGGGCGAGCGGGATGCCGAGGCTGGAGAAGGCCTTGCCGTGGAGCGAGTGCGAGTGGGCGGCGGCGACCGCGTCGGGGCGGGCGGCGTGCACCTGGGAGTGGATGGCGAAGGCGGCCCGGTTCACCGGGCGGGTGCCGTGCAGCAGGGTGCCCTCGTGGTCGACCAGGATCAGGTCGGAGGCCTTGATCTGGCTGAAGCTCATGCCGAACGGGTTCACCCAGAACCGGTCCGGGTGCTCCGGGTCGCGGACGGTGATGTGCCCGGCGACGCCCTCCGAGAAGCCGAACCGCCCGAACAGGCGGAAGCCCGCGGCGAGTTGCTCCTTGCGGTACCGGCGCTCCTCCTCCACCGAGTCGAACACCGGCGGCAGCGGCAGGGTGACCCCTTCGGGGGCGGGGCCCACGACGCCGATCGCCGCGTACGGGTCGGCGGGCTGCTGCGGTACGGGCATGGCGGCTCCTCGGGGTGCGGTCGGTCCGGTCAGGGGTGAGGTGTCACGCCGGATTTCCGGCGGACGTACGGAAGCGGTGGAGCAGTTCGCGGGCGGGCGGGCTGTCTGCGTCGAAGGCCTGCATGCCGTGGAGGTCGGACGGCACCCCGGGGCCGGCGAGCCAGACGCCGTGGCAGCTGAAGCAGAAGGAGACCTCGAAGAGGAGCCCGCCGGGGCCGTGCGCCCGGATCCCGTACCCGGGCGCGAAGCACCGGCGCAGTTCGCCCTCCGGCAGCTCGCCCATCAGGTCGAGGGCCTGCCGGAGGTGCTCGGAATCCCAGACGGTGAGGACCTCGCCGGTGACGGAGTCCGAGCCGTAGGCGCTCCTCGGATCCGCGATCCGGACCACTTCGATGAGGACGGTCTGCGAGGCGACGTCGGGGAGCAGCATGCGAACAGGATCACAGAGCGGGACTGTTCCCGGGAAGGTGTCGTCACTCCAGCCGGTGGCGGACGTCGCGGTTGCGCTTGTACTCGCGCATGAGCGCCAGGAGGTTGATCAGAGTGCTGGCCGGAACGTTGCCGATGTCGACCAGGCGGCGGCCGTGGAGGTTGATGTCACCGGGGATGGCGGACGGCCAGAGGAGGCCGAACTCACGGCCCTCGGTGCGGAGTTCCACGATGAGTTCGGTGACCTGGCGCGAGGTGAGGTGGAGCAGGGCCGGGTCGGCGGGGTGGATCGGGTGGTGGGCGCTCACGCGGCACCGTCCTGCCGCAGCTCAAACCAGACGGTTTTGCCGAGATGCTGGGGGTCGACACCCCAGCGGTGGGTGAGGCCGGCGACGAGCTGGAGGCCCCGGCCGGTCTCGGAGAGGAGGGCGTGGGGGCCCAGGTTCGGGAGGAGTGGACTGCGGTCGGAGACGGCGACGCGGAGGGTGTCGACGCGGTGGTCGATGAGGATGACCGGGGAGGTCGTCTCGCCGTGGCGCCACGCGTTGACGATGAGTTCGACCATGGCGAGTTCGGCATCCGCGATGAGGGAGGGCGGCCAGCCGGCGCTGGCCATGCCGTCGCGGAGGGCGTCGCGGGAGAGGGTGAGGGAGGGGGAGTTGATGTTACGCACAGTTTCTCCCAGGGGGGATGGAAGGATGAACCGAGCGAGCTGTCACCGTGAGCCAGTCCGGGCATGGGTGCTCTGCGGTGCGAGGCAGCGTTACTGACGCCCGCATCGGTGGTCGGTGCGTCACCGACTGTAGGGCATCGGGGGTACATGTAGGGGTACTTTTACCCCAACCCTCACTCGATCGATGGATTGCTGGACCCTTCGCGGGATCACGATGGATGCTTGGGGCATGCCACCACGAACCACCCCTTCCGCCCGGCAGGAACGAGTCGGCATCGAACTGCGGAAGATGCGCGACTGCGCCGGCCGCACAACTGCCGAGGCTGCCGCGCTGTTTGGGTTCGCCCGACCGAAGATCACACAGATCGAGAAGGGGCAGTACCCGATCAGCGCCGAGCGCGTGAGGATGCTCGCCTCCGACTTCCAAGAAGGCGACTCGGGCTTCGTCGAGGCGCTCGCAGTCATGGCCGAAGAACGTCACAGAGGCTGGTGGGAGGACTTCCGTGGCTCCGTACCAGTCGGCTTCCTGAACATTGCGGAGATGGAGTACTTCGCCCAGGGGATGCTCACCTACCAGGTCTCGCATTGCCCTGGCGCCATGCAGACGGAGGCGTACTCAAGGGCCATCTTCGGCGAGGTCTACCCACCCTTGCCACCGCGCCTCCTCGAAGCCCGACTTGAGCACCGACTCAAGCGCTCGGAAGTGCTGATGCGCGAAGGGGCGCCACCGTACTCGGCTCTGGTCCACGAAGCGGCTCTGCGCATGCTGTTCGGTGGCCGGGACGCCGCGAAGCAACAACTCGACAAGCTGCTTGAGTTCTCGGAGCTGCCGCACGTCACACTCCGGGTCATCAGCTTCAACTCCGACGGATTCATCGGCGCAGGCCAAGGCGTCTTCTACGCGAAGGGTCCAGTGCCCCGCCTGGACACTGTGCAGCTCGACGCCGTAGGCGGTCCCGCGTTCCTGCACGAGCAGAAACAGCTTGAGAACTACCGGCACATCATCGAAACGATGGCCATGCGCTCTCTGTCCGAGAGCAAGTCTCGTGATGCCATCAGGACCATCAAGAAAGAGCTCTAACCCATGGAACCCATTCACTGGAAGCGGCCCAGGGCTTGCGCGGACGCCAACGCCTGCCCGGAGGTGTCCATAGCCCCCGACGCCGTCTACGTCCGCAGCAGCCTCCTGCCCGACGCCATCGCCCAGCTCACTCCCGACGAATGGCGCGACCTCGTCTCTGCCATCCGCGCGGGCGAGTTCGACGTCTGACGCCTCCCCCGCCGCACCGGCCGGCCCGCTCCACCCTCCGGCCGGTGCTCCGGCGGCCCCGATTCGGCGCACGGGCACTGAGCTGCTAATATTTCTTTCAGCGCGAGGGACATGAGCCCTCGTCAGGCGTCAGCGGTGCTACCAGAGCACGTCCTACTTTCAGTAGGAAGAGTCCGTGCAACCCGGGCCTGGCGCTCCATCACCGGAAGGGTCCGGCACCACACAGGTGCCGGACCCTTCCGCATTCCCCCGGCACTTAATCACTCGGCATCCCCTCCCCTGGCTGGCATCGTGACGGGCATGAACCAGACGAAGCCACCCGTTCCCGACCTGCACGGCAGCATCGAACAGAACCTCGCCGAGCACGCCTGTCACCTGCACCGCCACCTGGAGCACGCGACCGTCACCGAGACCGCCGACCTCGTCGTCGCCGACAGCGGGCTCGACGACGACACCTTCAACATCGTTGCGGCGGCACGCTTCACCGCCGACACCGCTCCCTCCCGGGTCGCGGAGACCGTCCGGACGCTCACCGCGACCGGCCGCCCCTTCTCCTGGTGGGTCGGCCCCGCCACCACTCCCCCAGATCTCCCCACCCTCCTCTCCACCGCCGGCCTCCAGGCCTCCGAGACCGAGACCGGGATGTGCCTGGACCTGCACACCGCCCCGCCGGAGCCGTCCGCCGACGACCTGGACATCCGCCTCGCGACCACTCCCGAACACCTCGCCGACTACGCGACGATCGTGGCCGCGAACTGGGACCCGCCGGCCGCCACGGTCCGCCGCTTCTACGCCGACGCGACCGAGTACGCCCTCTCCCCCGACTGCCCCGCCCGCTACCTCGTCGGGTACGTGGCCGGGCGGCCGGTCTGCTCGGCCGAGGTCTTCCTCTTCGCCGGGGTCGCCGGGATCTACAACATCGCGACCCTCGCCTCCGAGCGCCGGCGCGGCTACGGCGGAGCCATCACCCTGGCCACCCTGCGCACGGCCTACGACGGGGGCTACCGCACCGCCGTCCTCCAAGCCTCCTCCGACGGTGAGCCCGTCTACCGCCGCCTCGGATTCCAGTCCTGCGGCGGGTTCACCGAGTACGCGGTCACCCCCTGAGCCTGCCCGCCCGGCCTCGTGGCACCGCGATTCGGCACACCGGCACTGAACTGCTAATATTCCTGATGTCGCGAGGAACATGATTCCTCGTCAGGCGTCAGCGGTACTACCAGAGTACGTCCTACTTTCAGTAGGAAGAGTCCGTGCAACCCGGGCCTGGCGCTCCACAGTCGGAAGGGTCCGGCACCACACAGGTGCCGGGCCCTTTCGCGTTCGCGGGGCGAACCCTGGCGGACGGCGCGCACCCGGTCGGGATCCAGGTGCAGCTCGTACGGGGTACTGCAATCGCTGACCAGCGTGGCCACTTCCGCACCGCGGGGGCACAGCCGGTTCATGCCGCTCCGACCTGTGGTGCCGCAGCACCCCGCGTGCCCCCACCCCGGGGATGCGGCTGGAGTTCCGCCGCATCCCCGGGGTGGAGGACGACCGTGTCGCGGGGCCCCGCGACACCAGGAACCCGGAGCCGTCCGGGTCCACGACGGCGGGCCCGCCCGGGAAGACCGCCAGGCACTCCCTGGAGGGAACGAGCGGGGCGCCCCACGGCTCGGGCTCCACGGCGAAGAAGCCGAGCGGCACGGTGGACGTGGCCTACCGGGACCCGTCGGCCTTGCTGCTGCCCTGGCCCATCGGCCGCTCCGGGACCCCGGGGAGCCCGGTCAGCTCCCCGGTGGTCGGACGGTCGCAGGCCACGCACACGAATACGGTCAGCTGATGGTGATGGCACCCGGCCGGCGCCCGGCCAACCGGGTTCGGGCCGACAGCCTCCGACATGCGCACGCCCCACTGGAGTTCGGCAAGGCCCTGGTGCCGGGGACGCGATTCGGCGCACCGGCGTTGAGCTGCTAATATTCCTGATGTCGCGAGGGACATGAGTCCTCGTCAGGCGTCAGCGGTGCTACCAGAGCACGTCCTACTTTCAGTAGGAAGAGTCCGTGCAACCCGGGCCTGGCGCTCCACAGTCGGAAGGGTCCGGCACCACACAGGTGCCGGACCCTTCCGCGTTCCTCCCGACACTTGATCACTCGGCGCCCAGTCGCCCGCCGAAGCCTCAGTACGTGAACTGGATCTGTCGGCCGTCCACGGCGTGGTTCCTGATGTTCGGCGCCGGACCGCCGGCCGGCTTCACCGCGAGGGACACGTTGTAGGTCGTACCGCGGACCAGGGACTGGTTGACGGGCGTCTCCTTGCGCACCTCGGCGGAGGACTCCAGGGGGACGCCGGTCCACGACACGGCCTGGCCGTTCGCCGGGTACACGGCCGCGGTGCCGCTGCCGTCCTTGAGCCACAGGTACACGTCCGCGGACGTCGCCGGGTCCGCCTTGGCGTAGGCCACCATGTAGACGGTGTTCCCGGCCCGCCGGAAGCAGACCCTGATCGTGCTCCCTGCGGCGTCACCGGGCGACTCCGCAGCGCACTGCTCCCCCGCCACCGCGGCCGGCGGCGGCTCCGGGTGCTGCGCGGACGGTGTCGAACCGGCGCTGCCCGTACTGGTCGCGTACTTGACCGCGAGCAACCCCCCGCCCAGGACGATGGCCACCGCGGCACCGAGGGACGCCACGATCCGGACCGTCCCATGGGCCCGGGGCGAATCCGGTGCCGAAACACGGCCCCGGACTCCTTCGGCGTTCTTCTCTACCTCCAACATGACCGGCTGGACGGGGCCCTGGCCTGCGGAGTTCTCCGCCCCCGCGCCCCCCGCGTCCTCCGGGGCCGACGCCAGCCTGCCGCCGGGCCCGCCCCTGAACCGTTCCTCTGCTCTTCCATCCACACTCCGTCCGCGTCGGCGAGAGTGGGCAAGAGTGTGGCAGATCGCCCGGCCCTCCTTCACCGCCGCGATCCGGTTCACTCCGGTCGGGCCGCCATCAGGAACACATCGACGACCCGGCCGGAGGGAGGCGGATCCGGCGGGAACCCTCAGACCATCGGTCGGTCAGTTCGGGGACACCACGTCCCAGAGCTGACGCGGGCTGTTGTCGCGGAGCGCCTTCACCACGGGGCTGTCGTTGCCCTGTGCCGCGATGACGTAGTCCTCGTCCGTGGCCTCGGCGATGACGTACTTGTCGCCCGCCCGGTCGAGCTGCCAGTGCTGGGTCGGGACGTCGACGTTGCACGGAACGAGCGGGACCTCCGAGCCGGGCTTCATGATCGCCTGGAGGCACTTGTCCGGCTTCGCCTTGGCCTCGACCAGGTACCCGTTGGAGGTCGGGCGGAGGACCCAGTTCTGCCACTCCGTGCCGTTGGCCTGCCAGGTGATGGCGACGGGCCCGTGCTTGGCCGAGTCCAGGAAGCCGTTCACGGCCTCGTTGAAGAAGCGCACTTCCTGGCCCGGGCCCCGCACTCCGCCCGCCTTGACGGGCTCCGCCGCGCCCACCGAGCCGGCGACGGCCAGGGCGGCGGCCGTGACGACGGCCGCCTTCTTGATGCTGAACAAGGATCTCTCCTTCTGCGAGGGTGATTCCTCGAATCGCGTGACCGCACTTCCGGTCACGAACGCGAGGGAACCACCCGCACCGGGCCCCCGCAACGCCGAGTAACCCGGGTGGAGTCAGCGTACGAATCGCATTGCCCCGTCTGCCGCAGCGCGGGGCCGCGCCCGGGCTCCCCCTCCCCCCGGCGCAGTCCCTCGGCCGAGCCTGGACGGCGCGCTCGCGGCACCGGGGCAGGGCCGGTGATTCCCCATCGCCCCATTGCACCAATCATATTGGCGCATGATCAGAAAAAGGCCTGATCTCATCCTCTGCGAATTCCCGGAACGGAAGCCGGTTTTCCGCCACCGGGGGCCGGGGTAGGGCCGAGACGTTCGCATCCCGACCGTTTCATCATCACGGCGGGCGCGAAATCCTTGATGCTTTCTTATCGGAAGGACACCCTCATGCACAGGACCCTCCGCAACGCCCTCGCCACCGTCATCGTGACGGGTGCGCTCACCACCGCCGCCGCTCCCGCCGCCCTGGCCGCCGAGCAGACGCCGCCGACCGCGGGGGTGCAGGCGGAGCTCCGCAACCCGAAGACGATCAAGGTGGCCGACTACAACCAGGCCCGCGGCACCCTGATCAACGCCGGCAGCAAGACGGCCGCCAAGTCCCACCCGGCGCACGGTACGAAGGACGTCCCGGTCTCCCACGGCGTCAGCCTGCTGGCGGAGGCCCGCGACGAGTTCCGCGCCGCCGACAAGAACCTGCCGGCGAGCCAGAAGAGGTCCGACATGTCGATCCCGCACTACAACGCCATCCACAACGCGGCCAACACGATGCACATCGACACGTGGTGACACCGCCCCGCTGAGCCCGAACGCCCCGGCCCTCCCCCGGACTTCGGAGGAGGGCCGGGCCGGACTCAGCCCTCCGGGGGCTTGGGCTCCTCCCGGGGCGCGCTCAGGCTGCCGTCCGGGTGGACGTCGAAGACCGTGAGCTTCTTGCGGCCGGTGATGGTGATCCGGTCCGGGCCGGACCAGTCGGCGCGCACGAAGTCGCCGCCCCGGGTGTCCCAGATCCCCATGCTCCAGTGGCGGGCCGACCAGCCGCTGCCGGCCACCAGCTCCACCCGGTAGACCGGATCGATCGAGGCCACGTTGGTCATGGTCAGCACCCGGTCCGGGTGGCCCGGGGCGGCCGTCCGCGCGGTCCGCCCCTCGCTGCTCACGAGCGCCAGGAACACGATCAGCGGCCCACCGAAGACCAGTGCCACCATGGCGACGGCGCAGCCGATCTGCGACACCCAGGTCCGGAACTCCATCCCGATGTACAACGCGACGGCGGTCAGCACGACCGCCGTCCCGACCAGCAGGACCGGGTGGTCGAGCCAGCGCTCGACCACCACGAGCCCTCCCGACCGGGACTCGTACCGACCCACCGCGTAGGCCAGCAGCGCCAGGAGCGCCGCCCCTCCGAGCCCCCACACGATCCTTCTGCGGCGTACCGCTGTCACCTTCGCCCCCCGGCGGTTCTTGACCGAACGTTGGCGCGGACCCTACTACAGGCCCGCTACCGCGGCCGGGGCGTGGACGACGGGCCGGCCGGCGTCCCGTCCTCGCCCACGGTGAAGACCTCGATCTCCTTCTCCAAGGTCACCGTGATCCGGCCCGGACCGGACCACTCGGCCCTGACGAAGCCGTCCTCCTCCTCCCAGGTGCCGAGGCCCCAGTGACGGGCCGACCAGCCGGTGCCGGCCACCAGCTCCACCCGGTAGACCGGATCGATCGAGAAGGCGACGTCGGTGACGCTCAGCACGTGGTCGGAGCGGCTCGGGTCGGGCTTGCGGTCGACCAGCCGGCCGTCGCCGCCGAAGACGTACGCCAGGCCGCCGACCGCCGCCCCGATGACGAGCAGCGGCGACAGGACGGCCGCGAAACCGATCTGCGCCCACCTGGTGCGGAACTCGACCTGGGCCACCGCCGAGGCCATGGCCAGGGTGACGGCCGTGCCGAGCAGCAGCACCGGGTGGTTCAGCCAGCGTTCGACCTCGACCAGCCCGCCCTGGCGGGAGGAGAAGTAGCCCGGCAGGTACACCAGGAAGGCCGCCAGCGCCGCGCCACGGAGCCACCAGACGACCTGCCCGCGGCGCGTCACCGTCATTTGCTCCCCCCGGAGTTGCCCTTTGCCGGGACTTTACTACGGGGGTGCCGGGCGGCCCGGACGGCGGGTGCTCCGCTGTCCGGGCCGCCCGGCCTGGTCACTCCGCGCTGGTCACCCGGCGCTGGTCACTCGGCGCACCGGCGATACCCCCGTCACCGCCGGTAGAAGACGCTCCGCGACCAGAAGTAGCCGACCAGCGTCAGCGCGGTGCACCAGGCGAGGGCGATCCAGGCACTGGTGCCGATCCCGGTGCCCAGCAGCAGCCCGCGCAGGGTCTCGATCATGGGCGTGAAGGGCTGGTACTCGGCGAACCAGCGCAGCGCCGTGGGCATGGAGTCCGTCGGCACGATGGCGCTGCCGATGAAGGGCAGGAACTGCAGCGGCATCGGCATGTTGCTGGCGCTCTCGACCGTCTTGGCCACCAGGCCGATGCCGGCCGATATCCAGGTCAGGGCGATGGTGAGGAAGAGCAGCAGCCCGGCCGCGGCCAGCCACTCCACTGGTCCGGCGTTGGGCCGGAAGCCCATCGCGAGGGCCGTGCCGACCACCAGCACCAGCCCGATCATGGTCTGGATGACGCTGCCGACCACGTGCCCCGCCAGGAAGGCGGAGCGCGAGATCGCCATCGTGCGGAAGCGGTTGACGATGCCCTCGGTCATGTCGGTGCAGATGCCGATCGCGGTGACCAGCGCCCCGGACGTGGCCGCCATCAGCACGATGCCGGGCGTGACGTAGTCGATGTAGTGGCCGCCGCCGATGCCGGCGCCCAGCGTGCTGCCGTAGGCGTAGTTGAAGAGCAGCAGCATCATGACCGGCATCACCACGACCGCGAAGGTCAGGGACGGGTACCGCAGCGCGTGCTTGAGGTTGCGGCGCAGCATGGTCAGCGAGTCGCCGAGCGCCTGGCCGGCGGTACTGGTGGCCATACGCGTGGCCGTGTGCGTGGCCGTGCTCATCGCGAGCCCTCCCCGGTCAGTTGCAGGAACACGTCGTCCAGGTCGGCCGTCTCCACGACCAGCGACTCGGCCTGCACGGACGCGTTGTCGAGGGCGTCCAGCACGGCCTTCACCGTGAGGACGGAGTTGTCCCCCGGGATCTCCAGCCGCAGCGCCTCGGTGTCGGCCGTGGCGTACGGGAACAGGACGGCGGCGGCGGCCAGCGAGCCGGCGTCGGTGAACCGGAGCCGGATCCGCCCGCCGGGGGCGTACCGCTTCAGCTCCTCGGCCGTGCCCTCGGCGACGATCCGGCCGCCGTCCAGGACGGCTATCCGGTCGGCGAGTTGGTCGGCCTCCTCCAGGTACTGGGTGGTGAGGAAGATCGTCACCCCGTGGTCGGCGACCAGGCTCCGGATGATCTCCCACATGGTGCGCCGGCTGCGCGGGTCCAGCCCGGTGGTCGGCTCGTCCAGGAAGATCACCTTCGGGTCCCCGACCAGGGTCATCGCGAGGTCGAGCTTGCGCCGCATGCCGCCGGAGAAGGTGGTGACGGCCTCGCGGGAGGCCTCGGTGAGGTCGAAGCGCCGCATCAGCTCCTCGGCCCGCCTCCGCCCCTCCCGACGGCGGAGGTGGTTGAGGTCGGCCATCAGCAGCAGGTTCTCCTCGGCGGTGAGCAGGTTGTCCACCGCGGAGAACTGGCCCGTCACCCCGATCGCCTTCCGCACCCCGTCCGCCTCGCGTTCCACGTCGTGCCCGGCCACCCGGGCCGAGCCGCCGTCGGCGGGGATCAGGGTGGAGAGGATCTGCACGGTGGTGGTCTTGCCGGCGCCGTTGGGCCCGAGCAGGGCGAACACGCTGCCCGCCGGAATCTCCAGGTCGATGCCCCGCAGGACCGCCTTGTCCCCGTAGGACTTGGTGAGCCCCGTCGCCGAGACCGCCGGGAGCGAACGGACCGCCACGTCCGCCGGGGCCGCCGCGTTCGCCGCCATCACGCCCGCCGGACGATGACGTTGCCGACCTGGGTGCGGCCGCGGACCTCGACCGTCTCCACCGCGTCGCCCGGGCCCTTGGTGGGGCCGAGGTCGTTGCGGACGCCGCCGACCTTGCTGTGCACGTCGAGCCAGGCCGCCGTGCCCTCCGCGATGCCGACCTCCACGTCCCCCACGCTGGTCTGCAGGGTGACCTGGCCGCGGACCACCCGGCCGACCCGGATGTGGCCGTGCGCCGACTTGGCGGTCACGTTCCCCTCGGCCTGACCAACGTGGATCCGCCCGTTGGAGGCGTTGGCGTGCAGCTCGCCGCGGACCTCGTCGATCTCGGTGTCGCCGCTGCTGTTCTTGACCGTCAGCCGGCCGCCGACGGAGCCGATCTCGATCCGGCCGGCTCCGGAGACCTCGGCGTCCCAGGCCGTCCCCCCGAGCCGGATGTCCCCGAAGCCGCTGTCGAGCCGGGCGCTGTCGGCGTGCTCGACCTGGATCCGGCCGAGCGAGGTCTTCAGCCGGCAGGCGCCGAGCGCCCCCTCGGTGACGAACTCGGCCATCGGGGACTCGCTGTGGACCTCGGAGCCGACCGGCAGCTCGACCAGGATCTCGACCGCGCCCTTCTTGCCGCTGAAGACGGAGCGCTGCTTGGGGGCCTTGATGCCGAGCCGGCCACCCGAGAAGTCGACCTGGGTCTGCTCGGCGGCCTTGACGTCCGCCTCCTTGGCCGGGTTGGCGGGCCGGACCTCGACCACGGCGTCGGTGCGCTTGCTCGCCTTGATCCAGACCGAGCCGATGTCGAACTCGAGGATGGCGGAGATCGGTCCGTCGGTCTCGTACGTAGGCATGGCTGTCCCGTCCTCTTGACTCGTGTGGGTGTCCCCGCTGGTCGGAGCGGGGGTGACGTCGAAGGTGCAGAAGGTGGTGCGGGAGGTGCTGCGGGCGCTACGGAGCTGTCAGTGGACCCAGCCGGTGAAGCCCTGGCCGCCGATGCTGCGCGGGACCCGGCTGCCCGGGTCGGCGACCGGCCGGCGGGCCGGCTCACCGCCCTCCAGGGCGCCGGCCAGGGCCCGGACCAGCCAGGCGTTGAGCGAGAGGCCGGCCTCGACGGCGGCCTCCTCCGCCCGGGCCTTGAGGTGGGCGGGCAGCCGGAGGTTGATCCGGGCGGTGCCCGTCTCGTCCGACTCCGACGCCACCGGAGGCACCACCGGTGGCACCACGGGCGGCACGACTGGTGCCACCGGTGCCGGCGGTGGCGCCATATCGCCGTGGAAGGCATCCGATCCGGGCGGCGCCGTCACCACGAACTCCGGGTCGAGTCCGCGCAGGCGCACGTCCACCGAGCCGGGGGCGAGGTCGCGGGTGACTTCTCCCATGGCCGCCGACAGCGCGTTGAGCAGGGTGAGCCGCACGGCCGACTCCAGCGGGAGCGTCAGCCGCTCGGCCAGCGCGCGGGCTTCGTCCCCGCCGGTGGCGGCGGCCACCGCGAGCTCGTTCCGGAGGTTTTCCACATATGGCGTGAGGTCCATGGCCGTAAGCATGGCACAGCGATGGCACCATGTCGAGCATTTATGGCACCACTGTGGCGCCATCACCCGAACGGCGGTGGCGCCAACCCATGCCGGAACACGGAACCGCCCCGCCGACCCCCGGGAACGAGGGGGTCGACGGGGCGGTTCACCAGGGGAAACGCGGACCGCGGGACGGTCAGGCCTGCTGCCAGCCCGCCAGGTAGGCGTCGATCTCCCCGGTCAGCCGGGTCTTGCCCGCCCCGTCCAGGAAGGAGGCCTCGACGGCGTTGCGGGCCAGCCCCGCCACCCCGGCCTCGTCCAGGCCCAGCAGCCGCGCCGCCACCGCGTACTCGGTGTTGAGGTCGGTGCCGAACATCGGCGGGTCGTCGCTGTTGACCGTCACCAGCAGTCCGGCGTCCACCATCCGCTTGATCGGGTGGTCCTCGATCCGCTCCACGGCCCGGGTGGCGATGTTGGAGGTCGGGCAGACCTCCAGCGGGATGCGGTGCTCGCCCAGGTGATCGAGCAGCGCCGGGTCCTTCACCGCCTGGGTGCCGTGCCCGATGCGCTCGGCGCCGAGCATCCGGATCGCGTCCCAGACCGTCTCCGGCCCGGTGGTCTCGCCCGCGTGCGGCACGCTGTGCAGGCCGGCCGCCCGGGCCCGGTCGAAGTACGGCTTGAACTGCGGGCGCGGCACGCCGATCTCCGGGCCGCCCAGGCCGAAGCTGACCAGGCCCTCGGGGCCCAGCTCGGTGGCCAGCCGGGCGGTCTCCTCGGCGGACCGCAGCCCGGCCTCGCCCGGGATGTCGAAGCACCAGCGCAGCACCACGCCGAGCTCCTTCTCGGCGCGCAGCCGGGCGTCCTCGATCGCCTCCATGAAGGCGACCTCGGGGATGCCCCGGCGGACCGAGGAGTACGGGGTGATGGTCAGCTCGGCGTACCGGATGTTCTGCCGGGCCATGTCCTCGGCCACGCCGTAGGTGAGCGCGCGGACGTCCTCGGCGTCCCGGACCAGGTCCACCACGCTGAGGTAGACCTCGATGAAGTGCGCGAAGTCGGTGAAGGTGAAGTACTCGGCGAGCGCCGCCGGGTCGGTCGGCACCTTGGAGTTCCCGGCGTACCGGGCGGCCAGCTCCGCGACGACGCGCGGCGAGGCCGAGCCGACGTGGTGGACGTGCAGCTCCGCCTTGGGCATCCCGGCGATGAACGCCTCGATGCTCCGGTCGGTGGAGCCGATCCGGCTGGTGTGGGGGACGATCCGACTTCCGTCCGGCTGGACCACGGTGGTTCCCTTCTTCCTTCTCCGTGCTTCTACGCGCGTATCGCGAAGTTCGGCCCAGGATAGGCCCACGCCGGGGGCGCCGTCCCCGGATCACCCCCCGAGCGCGACCGCCACGGTGTGGATCAGCAGCCCGGCCAGGGCGCCGACCACGGTGCCGTTGATCCGGATGAACTGGAGGTCGCGGCCGACGTTGGCCTCGATCTTGCGGGAGGCGTCGTCGGCGTCCCAGCCCGCCACCGTCTCGGAGATCAGCGAGGTGATCTCGGTGCGGTAGGTGTCGACCAGGTACTGGGCGGCGTCCTGGAGCCAGCCGTCCACCTTGGCCTGGAGCTTGGGGTCGGTGGCCAGGCGCTCGCCGAAGCGGCGCACGCCGTCGCGGATGCGCCGGCGCAGTTCGCTGTCCTCGTCCTCGGCCGCGCCCATCACCAGGGTGCGCACGGCCGCCCAGGTGGAGTTGATCAGGTCCTGCACCTCGGGGCGGGCCAGCAGTTCGCCCTTGGCCCGCTCGACCCGGGCGATGGTCTCCGGGTCGGTCTGCAGCTCGGTCGCGAAGTCGGCGAGGAAGTTGTCGATCGCGCCGCGGGCCGGGTGGTCCGGGTCGTCCCGGATCTCGGTGACGAACCGCATCAGCTCCTTGTAGACCCGCTCGCCGACCTGGTGGTCGATGAACCTGGGCGTCCAGCCCGGGGTCTTCTGGGTGACCTTCTGGACCACCTCCTCGTGGTTGGTGGTCAGCCAGCCGTGCGCCCGGACGGCGACCAGGTCCACCACCCCGTGGTGCCCGCCGTCCGCGACCACCTTGCCGAGCATCCGGCCCATCGGCTCGGCCACCGAGGTGGCCGCGGCCCGCCTGGTCACCGCCTCGGCGACCACCGCCCGCACGTCGTCGTCGCGGAGCACCGCGAGCAGGCCGCGCAGCGCCGCCGAGGCCTCCTTGGTGACCCGCTCGGCGCTGCCCGGCGCGGCCAGCCACTCCCCCAGCCGGCGGCCGATGCCGAGCGCCGCCAGGCGGCCGCGGACCACGTGGCCGGAGAGGAAGTTCTCGCCGACGAAGTCGCCGAGCGAGCGGCCGAAGGCGTCCTTCTTGGTCGGGATGATCGCGGTGTGCGGGATCGGCAGGCCGAACGGCCGGCGGAACAGCGCGGTCACCGCGAACCAGTCGGCCAGCGCGCCGACCATGCCCGCTTCGGCGGCGGCCGCCACGTACCCGGCCCAGGGGCCGGCGCCGGCCGCCTTGGCCCAGGTGGCCAGGGCGAAGACCAGGGTCGCGAAGGCCAGCAGGCCGGTCGCGATGGTCTTCATCCGGCGGACGCCGCGTCTCTTCTCCTCGTCGGCCGCGGTGAACCGGACTCCGGGGCCGGTCCCGCTGAAGGCATCGTCACTCACCCCGCCAGTCTGCCCGTTGCCCGGCGCGGACGGGGGCGCGCATCGCGATCACGCGCCCCCGGGGGCCTCACATGCCGGGCGAGGAGGGGCCTCACTCCCCGCCCAGCACCATCCGCCGCACCTCCGCGCCCGCCCAGCGCTTCGGGTCCGTGCACCGCCGCCCGTCCAGCAGCACCCTCACCCCCGGCAGGTCCACCGGCGCCAGGTCCCGGTACTCCGGGTGGTCCGCCTGCAGCACCGCCGCCACCACCGGCTCCCCGCCGTACGGCGGCAGCCCGAGCGCCGCCAGCTCCTCCGCCTCGTACAGCGGGTCGCTGACGTACGGCCGCGCGCCCGCCGACCGCACCGCCTCGACCAGCGGGAACACCCCGGAGTACGCCGTCTCCTTGACCCCGCCCCGGTACGAGGCGCCGAGCACCAGCACGCCCTGCCCGGCGATCCCGCCCGGCACCGCGCCCGCCAGCACGCCCACCGCGTACCCCGGCACCGCCAGGTTGGCCTCGCGCGCCGCCCGGACCACCGTCGCCCCCGGGTCGTTCCACAGGTACAGCCGCGGGTACACCGGGATGCAGTGCCCGCCGACCGCGATGCCCGGCCGGTGCAGGTGGCTGTACGGCTGCGAGTTGCAGGCGTCGGCGATCTCCGCGAAGTCCACCCCGACCTCGTCCGCGTAGCGGGCGAACTGGTTGGCCAGCGCGATGTTCACGTCCCGGTACGTCGTCTCGGCGAGCTTGCTGAACTCGGCCGCCTCCACCGAGGCCAGCTCCCAGACGCCGTTGGGCCGGGGCAGGTCGGGGCGCGGGTCGAAGTCCAGCACCGCCCGGTAGAACTCGGCGCCGCGCCGGGTGGAGGACGCGTCCAGACCGCCGACCAGCTTGGGGTAGCGCCGCAGATCCGCGAAGACCCGTCCGGTGCGGACCCGCTCCGGACTGAACACCAGCGCGAAGTCCGTCCCGGCCGCGAGCCCCGACCGGGCCGACAGTCGCGGCGCCCAGCGCTCCCTGGTGGTGCCGACCGGCAGGGTGGTCTCGTAGCTGACCAGGGTGCCCCGGCGCAGCCCGGCCGCGACGGCGTCGGTGGCCGCGTCCAGCAGGGCGAAGTCCGGGCTGCCGTCGGCGGCGGTGACCAGCGGGACGACCACGACGACGGCCTCGGCCCGGGCGACCGCGGCCGTGGTGTCGGTGGTGGCCCGCAGCAGGCCCTCGGCGACGACCCGCTTGAGCGCCTGGTCCAGGCCCGCCTCCCGGGGGAACGGCGGCACGCCCCGGTTGACGCTGTCCACCACGCCCGGCGCGATGTCCGCGCCGGTCACCCGGTGGCCCTTCAGCGCGAACTGCACCGCCAGTGGCAGGCCCAGCTTGCCCAGCCCGATCACGCAGACGTCCAGGCTCATCCCCGTCCTCCGTTCACCGAGTCGGCCAGCCGGCGCCACGCCGGGTTCCTCCGCAGCCCGCGCCGCACCTGCTCCGGGACGAGACCGCGCCACAGCTGCCGCGCCAGGTCCAGCGGCCCGGCGGCCGCCTCGACCTCCGCCACCGCCGCCTCCTCGCGCAGCAGGAACAGCTCGTCCGGCAGACCGAGCCGGGCGTCCCGGAACGCCGGGTAGCCCGCGTACTGCCGCCGTCCGTCCACCACCACCGGCGGATCGCCGTGCGCCGCCTCGTAGCGGACCTGGTCGCGCAGCGCCTCCGGCCGTACCGCGCAGGCGAGTTCGAGCCGCACCCGCTCGGCGACCGGCAGCCGGTGGTACACCTCGCGGGCACCGAACCGCTCGACCAGCCGGGCGGTCTCGACGCACACCCGCTCCTGCATGTCCGCGGTCAGCAGCAGGAAGCCCTCCCGCAGCAGCCGGGGCACGTCCCAGCCGAAGCTGCGGGCCCGGATGGCGTCCAACTCCTCGCCCGGCTCGGCCAGTTCGACGGCCACCTGCTGCAGCGCGGCGATCCCGCGCAGCCGGTCCAGCACCCCGGCCCGCTCGGTGACGTTGCCCCGGTCCTCGCGCAGCACCAGGAAGTAGCAGTCGTAGGAGGCGAGGACGGACACCCTGGCCGCCCGCAGGCAGGCCTCCAGGGTGAACGGCTGGTCCGAGAAGACCTTCAACCCCTCGTCGCGGCGCAGCCCGTGGCGCCGGACGAGGTCGAGCCGGAACAGCTTGGTGTCGGCCAGCGCCCAGGCCAGCGCGGAGTCGGCGAAGCCCACCGACTCGGCGTCGGCGTGGAAGATCCCCTGCGGCACCAGCCGCCCGTTCACCCCGACCTGCTTGGGCACCACCACGTCCGAGCCCCAGGCGTCGGCGGCCGTGACCAGTCGCTCCAGCGCCTCCTCGCCGAGCCAGTCGTCCGCGCCGAGGAACAGCACGTAGCGGCCGCGGGCGAGCTCCAGGCCGCGGTTGGTCGGGCCGGCCGGGCCGCCCGAGTTGGACTGGTGCACCACCGTGAACAGCCCGGGGTGGCGGGCGGCGTACTCGTCCAGCAGCTCCCCGCCGCCGTCCGTGGAGCCGTCGTCCACCGCCACCACCTCCAGCCGCCCCGGCGCCAGGGACTGCCCGACCAGCGAGTCCAGGCAGGCGGTGAGGTACGGCATGGTGTTGTAGACCGCGACCACCACGGTCACGTCGGGTACGGCCATCGGGTGGCGGGCCTCCGGTTCCGGACATCGGCGAGTGATGCCGGGTCAACTCACGGTGGGGGCCGGGGGTCACGACGATCACCCACACCGGTGACGCGGAACAGAACGCACCCCCGACCGTCGCACGGGTGAGCGACGGCCGGGAAGGCGAACCGCGGTCCGGCACCCGTCAGCCGATCGCGACCTCCGCGTACATCCGGGCGATCACGTCCTCGATGGCCGGCTCCCGCACCGACAGGTCCACCAGCGGGTAGCGCGCGGCGACCGCCGCCACGATCGGCGCGGCGCTCTCCTGGGCCGGGAAGGCCAGCCACTGGCGCGGCCCCTCGACCCTGGTGACCCGGGCCCCGGGCACCTCGACCGGGTGCCCGAGTTCCTGCGCGAGGTCCACCACCAGCGTCCGCTCGCTGCGGCCGGTGGCGTGCAGCCCCTCCAGCCCGCCGTCGTACACCAGCCGGCCGTGGTCGATCACCATCACCCGGCCGCAGAGCTGCTCGATGTCGGTCAGGTCGTGGGTGGTGAGCAGCACGGTGGTGCCCCGGTCCCGGTTGACCTCGCGCAGGAACTCCCGCACCCGGCCCTTGCTGACCACGTCCAGGCCGATGGTCGGCTCGTCCAGGTAGAGCACCCGGGGGTCGTGCAGCAGCGCCGCCGCGAGGTCGCCGCGCATCCGCTGGCCGAGCGAGAGCTGGCGCACCGGGGTGTCCAACAGCCCGCCGAGGTCGAGCAGTTCGACGCAGCGGTCGAGGTTCTCGCGGTACCGGGCGTCCGGGATCCGGTAGATCCGGCGGGCGAGCTCGAAGGAGTCGCGCAGCGGCAGGTCCCACCAGAGGGTGGTGCGCTGGCCGAAGACGACGCCGATCCGGCGGGCCAGCGCGACGCGCTCCCGGGCCGGGTCGACCCCGGCCACCCGCAGCCGTCCGGAGCTGGGAACGAGGATGCCGGTGAGCATCTTGATGGTGGTGGACTTGCCGGCCCCGTTGGGCCCGATGTAGCCGACGCACTCGCCGGCCTCGACGGTGAAGCCGAGCCCGTCCACCGCGCGGACCTCGCGCCTGGCCCGGCTGAACCGGCCGGTGCGGGTCCGCACGGTGAAGGTGCGGTGGACGTCCTGCAGTTCGATCAGTGCCATGGGGTTCCTCACGAAGCGAAGCGAAGCGGGGGGTTCAGCTGCCGGTGCCGCGGTAGGCGCGCAGCCCGGCCCGCCAGGCGAGTCCGGCGGCGAGGACGCAGACCGCGGCGGCCACCGGGGAGGCGAACTGGAAGGCGGTGGGCAGGCCGAGCGGGTCGGGCCGGTCGAGGATGCGCAGCGTGGGCAGCCAGTTGACGAAGGCCAGCGGGACGCCGAAGACCACCGCGGCGACCAGCTCCTTGGCGAAGATCGTCGGCGGGTAGTGCAGCAGGGTCGCGCCGCCGTAGGTGAAGGAGTTCTGGATCTCCTTGGACTCGCCCCACCAGAACTGGACGGTGGCGCCGCCGACGTAGACCGCGCCGAAGATGACGGTGCCGCAGAGCAGCAGGACGGGCACCAGCAGCACCCGGTCCCAGGTCCAGTGCACGTCCAGGGCGGTCAGCGACCAGACCAGCACGGCGACGGCCTGGAGCGGGCGGCCGAGCCGGCGCAGCGAGAAGCGCTCCGCGCACAGCTGGGAGAGCGCGGGCGCGGGCCGGATCAGCATGGTGTCCAGCGAGCCGCTCCTGATCCGCGCGCCCAGGCCCTCGGCCGAGCCGACCAGCAGGTTGGCCGTGCCGAGCGAGAAGGCCGCGGTGGCGTAGAGGAAGGCGGTCTCCGGCAGGCTCCAGCCGCCGAGCCGGTCGGTGTGCCGGAACATGATCACCAGCACCACGAAGTCGAGGGAGTGGGTGACCAGGCTGGCCACCAGGTTCAGGGCGAAGGAGGCCCGGTAGGCCATCATCGAACGCATCCACATCCGGGCGCAGAGCCACCAGGAGCGCAGCGCCCAGGCGGTGCGGGGCCCGAGGGGCTCGCGGGGCCCGAAGGAGTCGCGGGGCCCGAGGGGCTCCCGTACGAGCTGCTCAGCCACCCTGCACCACCACCCTGCGGGTGGCCAGCCACTGGGCGCCCCGCCCGGCGGCGAGCAGCACCGCCGCCCAGCCGAGCTGGAAGCCGAGCGCCCCGAGCAGCGCGGCGCCGCCGGTCCGCTCCAGGAAGACGTCGGTGGGGACGTTCACCAGGGCCGACCAGGGCAGCACCCGGCCGAGGTCGCCGAGCCAGCCGGGGAACAGCGCGACCGGCAGCAGCATCCCGGAGAAGAACATCGAGACCACCAGCATCACCGAGCGCACCCCCTCCGAGTCGTGCAGCCAGAAGCCGGTGATCGAGACCAGGAAGCGCAGCCCGAAGCTGACGATCACCGCGAGCAGCGCCGAGAGCAGGAAGAACGCCCAGGTCAGCGGGTGTTCGGGCAGCCGGATGCGGAACACCAGCGCGCCGATCAGCATCGGCACGGTGCCGCGCACCAGCGCCTGGAAGCCGGCCCGGCCGAGGTCGGAGGCCAGCCACCAGCCCTGGAAGTCGACCGGGCGGTAGAGGTCGACGGCGATGTCGCCGCTGCGGAAGCGGTCCTGGAGGTCGTCCTGGAAGCCGCCGCCCCACACCGCGACGGTGACCAGCAGGCTCTGGCTGACCCAGATGTACGTGACGGCCTGGCTCTGGTCGTAGCCGCCGAGGCCGGGGCGGGCCTGCCAGAGGGCGAGGAAGGAGGAGGCCAGGATGATGCCGAAGACGGTGTTGGTGAAGGTGCCGGCCACGGTGGCGGCCCGGTAGGTGGAGTAGCGGCGGAAGGCGCCGCGGGCAACGGCGGCGTAGAGCATATTGTCTCCTTGTCGACAAATGTGGGCAGAGGGAGGCGCCCCTCGACATCCGCGCACGCCCCAGCGGCTCCGACCGGCCGTACCCGGGGGGTGCCGGGCCTGGCGGGCGGAGCTGCGGAAGTCGGTGCGCCGGAAAGCCGGTGCACTGGAAGGCCAGTGCGCCGAAAAGTCGGTGCGCTATGCGGTTTTCACCTTTCACCGTACCTCCGGCCCGCACCACCCGCACCCGGTTTTTCCGACCTGAGCCGACGTCAAATAGCAGATAATCTCGGCATGACCTTGAGCACCCGCCGCCAGGCCAAACGGGCCGCCCGCCGCGAGGCCCGCCGCGCCCTCCCGCTCTGGCGCCGGCTCCTGCCCACCTGGCGGATCACCCTCGGCACCCTCACCGCGCTGCTCCTGCTCGCCGCCGGCGGCTTCGCCGTGCTCTACGTCATCGTCCCGGTGCCCGACCCCAACGCCCACGCCGTCGCCCAGAACAACATCTACCTCTACGCCGACGGCACCACCGAGATCGCCCGCACCGGCGCCGTCAACCGCACCGACGTCACCATCGACCAGATCCCGCTCCCGACCCAGCAGGCCGTCGTCTCCGCCGAGGACCGCACCTTCTACCAGAACCGCGGCATCGACCTGAAGGGCATGCTCCGGGCCGGCTGGAACACCCTGCTCGGCAAGGGCATGCAGGGCGGCTCCACCATCACCCAGCAGTACGTCAAGAACTACTACCTCACCCAGGACCGCACCATCGAGCGCAAGGGCCGCGAACTGCTCATCGCCCTCAAGGTCGACCAGCAGCGCGACAAGCGCGAGATCCTCGCCGGCTACCTCAACAGCAGCTACTTCGGCCGCGGCGCCTACGGCATCCAGAGCGCCGCCCACGCCTACTACGGCGTCGACGTCTCCCAACTCACCCTCGGCCAGGGCGCCTACCTCGCCTCCCTGCTCCAGGCCCCCAGCCTCTACGACGTCAAGACCGCCACCCCCGCCAACCGCGAGAAGGCCGTCGCCCGCTGGAACTACGCCCTCGACGGCATGGTCCAACTCGGCTTCCTCACCCCCGCCGACCGCGCCGCCACCACCTTCCCCGACCCGATCGACCCCCAGCCCGCCACCGGCCTCGCCGGCCAGGCCGGGTACCTGGTCGGCGTCGCCGACGACTACCTCGTCTCCTCCGGCACCATCGACGCCGCCACCCTCAAGGCCGGCGGCTGGCGCATCACCACCACCTTCGACAAGCCCCGGCAGGACGCCTTCGCCAAGGCCGTCCAGGAGCAGCTCACCGGCGAACTCGACCCCCAGGCCCGCCCCACCACCGACACCGACGTCCGGGTCGCCGGCGCCTCCGTCGAACCCGCCACCGGCCGGGTCGTCGCCGTCTACGGCGGCCCCGACTACGCCAAGCAGCCCTACAACGACGCGCTGCGCCAGGACAACCAGATCGGCTCCACCTTCAAGCCCATCGACCTCGCCGCCGGCCTGGTCGCCCAGCACGACCTCGACGGCCGCCCGATCACCACCGAGTCCCGCTACGACGGCACCAGCGAACGCCCCGTCACCGGCGGCCCCACCCCCTACGCCCCGCCCAACGAGGACGGCGTCGACTACGGCAACATCACCCTGCGCTACGCCATGGTGAAGTCCGTCAACTCCGTGTACGCCCAGGAGGGCGTGGACGCCGGACTCGCCCGCGTCCGGGAGACCGCCGTCAGACTCGGCATCCCCGACAGCGTCCGCGGCATGGACCCGGCCAACACCTCGATGACCCTCGGCACCGCCACCCCCAGCGCCCTCGACCTGGCCGGCGCCTACGCCACCCTCGCCGACCACGGCCAGGCGCACACCCCCTGGTCCGTCCTCAAACTCGAACGCGTCAACCCCGGCGGCGCCGTCGACGTCCCCAAGATGCCCGAGCACAACCCCACCGACGCCCTCGACCGGGAGATCGCCGACTCCGTCACCGACGTGCTGCGCGACGTCATCAGCCCGCGCGGCACCGGCGCCGCCGCCCTCGACCTCGGCCGCCCCGCCGCCGGCAAGACCGGCACCACCGACTCCAACCTCTCCGCCTGGTTCGCCGGCTACACCCCCGAACTCGCCACCACCGTCGGCCTGTTCCGGGAGAACCCGAAGACCCACGCCAAGGAACCGCTGGCCGGCACCGCCGGACTCAGCCGGATCAACGGCGGCGCCTTCCCCACCCGGATCTGGACCGCCTACACCGCCGCCGCCCTCGACGGCACCCCCACCCAGGACTTCGACCTCCGGACCGGACACGGCGCCACCACCGCCACCCCCTGGCCCGGCGTGTCCGCTGGCAGCAGCCCCAGCGCCACCACCCCGACCACCGCCCCGGCCGCCGGCGGCGAACCCACCACCACCGACCCGGCCCCCGGCACGCCCGCCGGCCACACGCCCAGCGCCCCCGCCGCCACCGGCCAGCCCCCCACCGGCCCCAACACCCCCAGCCCGCAGGCCACCAGGCCGACGACCACCGACCCGGAGCAGCCCAGCCCCACCCCGAAGCCCACCCTGGTCCAGCCGACCCGCCCCACGGCCCTGCCCAGCGCCACCGGCGGCCCCGCGAGCCACCCGGTACCGCCGCCGCCCCCGACGCCCTGAGCCCCCGATCGGCTCCCGGTCAGCCCCTGAGCTCCTTCTCCAGCGGGGTGCGGAACCGCGGCGTCACCCGCACCTCGCCCAGCCAGCCCGCCAACCGCTCCGCCTCCGCCGCGACCGCCCGCTCCACCTCCGCCCCGGCCCCCCGGAACAACCGCCACACCACCTCGCCGTCCGCGCGCTGCGTCCAGCCGCCCACCACCTCGCCGCACCACCACACCGTCGGCCCGGCGTTGCCCGCCCGGTCGAACAGCGCCGACACGTCCTCCGGCCGCAGGTACCAGTCCCGCCCGCGCCAGCCCATCACCGCCGGGTCCAGCGCGGGCAGCAGCGCCGCCCACGGCTCCGGCTCCGCCACCGGCCCCTCGTCCCCCGGCAGCACCAGGGCCGGCGCCCCGTCGGCCAACGCCACGTCCAGCGCCCCGAGATCGGCCAGCGCCCGGCGGACGTCCCCCAGCGTCCAGCCCGTCCACCACTTCACGTCCTCGACCGTCGCCGGCCCGTACGCCGCCAGCCAGCGCCGCACCACCTCGGCCTTCGCCTCCCGCACCGGCACCTCCGGCCACTGCGGCACCAGCGCCCACGGGTAGCTGCTGCTCAGCCACGACCCGCGCGGACGGCAGCGGCGCACGTGCCCGTCCGAGGCCAGCAGCCGCAGCAGCCGGCTGCCCACGCTCTGCCGCGCCTCGTACGCCTTGCCCGCCGACATCAGCATCGTCTCGCGCAACTGCGGTACGTCCTCGGAGAGTTCCTTGGTCGTCGCCTCGCCGCGCCCGGCCAGCGCGGCCAGCACCTCGCGCTCCGCCTCCGCCAGCCGGGCCTCGTCCCAGCCCTCGGCGTGGTCCCGCAGGTGCTTCAGCAACGTCGCCCGCTCCTTCGCCGCGATCGCCCGCGCCGCCGCCGAACTCACGTACGGGGCCAGGCCCTCCGTCACCGCGAAGATCGTCCGCCGCATCGACAGCAGCTTCACCAGCGAGACGTCCTCGTACAGCGCCCGGTCCACCTCCGCCGCCGAGGGCTCGGCCAGCCGCGCGCAGGCCGACAGGTACACCGTGGCCGCGTCCGTCGCGTGCAGCCCGACCACCGCGTCGGCCACGTCCTCCACCCGCGCCGCCCGCACCGACGGCGCCAGCAGCTGACGCCGCCCCAGCCTGGCCCGACGCTCCCCGTCCCCGATCACCGGCACACTCATGCCGGGACCCTAGCGCGCGGCACCGACAACGCCCCCGATCCCCGCGGCGGACCGCCATGTCGCGGACCCCCGCCGCGAAAGCACGGTGCCCCCGACCCGGGTCGGGGGCACCTCAGGGCACGGAGCGGATCAGACCGTCACAGGTACAGCCCGGTCGAGCCCTCCGTGTCGCCGAAGCGGGTGGCGGCGACGGCGTGCAGGTCGCGCTCGCGCAGCAGCACGTAGGTGGCGCCGCGGACCTCGACCTCCAGCTTGTCCTCCGGGTCGTACAGCACCCGGTCGCCGGGCTCCACCGAGCGCACGCTCTGGCCCACCGCGACGGCCTCCGCCCAGGTACAGCGCTTGGACAGCTCCGCCGTGGCCGGGATCAGGATGCCGCCGGTCGAACGGCGCTCGCCCTCGCCGCCCTCGATCCGCACCAGCACGCGGTCGTGCAGCATCCGGATCGGCAGCTTCTCGCCGAGCCGGTCGTGGCGGGCGGGCTCCTGCGCGTCGTCGGAGCGCGTCGGTTCGTGGTTCGTACTCACGGTCCCGAAGGTACCTCCCCCGGGCGCGGGGCGTGACGCTGGCCCGGTATCCGGAAGGCCCGGCAGGCGGAGCGCCGGGCGCGCGGAAGCCCGGGCACGCGAAAGGCCGGGCACCCGTCGCGCCCGGCCCCGCCGTCCCGCTGTGCGCTCAGCCCTTGCGGCGCTTGCGCGCCGAGGCGACCAGCAGCACCAGGCCCACGCCGACCAGCGCGGCCGGGACGATCCGCTCGCGGCGCGGCTGCCCCTTCTCGTCCACGAACTGCGCCCGGACCTTCTCCACCACGCCGCTGGCGGCCACGTACGCCCGGGCGGTCTTCTCCTCGACGGCGGCCACCGCCTTGGCCTTGACCTGGGCGGTCACCGTGCTCGGGTGGACGCGGACGGCCAGCTCGTCCAGGGTCGACGCCAGCCGGTCACGCGTCCGCTCGATGTCCGCCTCGATCTGGGCGGTCGTCCGCGCCGACTTGTCCTGCGTGCTCGCCTCGCCCACTCGGGCCACCCCATTCACTCGCCGATGTTGTTCCATCCGATCCCTGCGATCGGTGCGACTGACCCAGTGTGTCAGCTGCCGCACACGGTCGCGCGGCCCCACCCACCATCGGAGGTAAGTTTGCCGTGGTACGACCGCCCGTCCCAGCATCCAGGAGAGTACGACCGTGAGTGAGCGTCTCCAGCCCGGCGACACCGCGCCCGCCTTCAGCCTGTCCGACGCCGACGGCAACCAGGTGTCCCTCGCCGACCACGCGGGCCGCAAGGTCATCGTCTACTTCTACCCCGCCGCCCTGACGCCCGGCTGCACCAAGCAGGCCTGCGACTTCACCGACAACCTGGAGGTCCTCGCGGACGCCGGCTACGACGTCATCGGCATCTCCCCGGACAAGCCGGAGAAGCTCGGCAAGTTCCGCGAGGCCGAGAACCTCAAGGTCACCCTGCTGTCCGACCCGGACAAGGAGGTGCTGGAGGCGTACGCCGCCTTCGGCGAGAAGCAGAACTACGGCCGCACCTACCTGGGCGTCATCCGCTCCACGATCGTCGTGGACGAGCACGGCAAGGTCGAGCACGCGTTCTACAACGTGCGGGCCACCGGCCACGTCGCCAAGCTGCTGCGCGACCTCAAGGTCGGCGCGTAAGCGTCGGCGCGTAAGCACGGCCGGTACGACGAAGCGGTGGCGGCACACCCCCCGACCGGGTGCACCGCCACCGCCGTCCTCACCTCAGCGGACCGCCCTGATCAGCAGGTCCCGAGGTCGCTCCAGACGCCCCACGAGCCGCTGGCCGCGGGGTCGTCGCCCTTGGTCCACCACTTGTTCTGGTAGTAGTGGCCCTTCCACGAGACCTTGGTGGGCGTCGCGTAGGTGGTGCCGGCGTCCCAGCTCGGGGCGGCCGCGCAGGTGCCCGAGGTCGGGGTCGCGGTCGGCGTCGGCGTCCCGGTCGGGGTGGCCGTCGGCGTGCCGGTCGGCGTGCCCGTGGGGGTCGGCGTCGGGGTGGCCGTCTGCGACGGCGTCGGGGTCGGGGTCGGCGTGCCGCCGTCCACCGCGCCGCGGGTCAGGTCGCCCTTGATCCCGTACAGCGTGCCGCCCACGTTGACCGTCCAGTTCGACGGCGTGGACACCGGCAGGTAGTAGACGAAGTCCATGTCGATCGAGGCGCCCGGCGCCAGCGACTGCCAGCCCGGCAGCTTGACCGACACCCGGTTGTAGGTGCCCTTCAGGCCGCCCACGTTGCCCGGGCCCGGGTTGTCCTGCTTGATGACCTGGAGGCCGAAGCCGGACTGGTCCTTGGCGTTGCCCGGGGCCGAGTTGCCGTAGTCGAACTGGAACTCGGTGCCGCCCGGCAGGGTCAGCGTCGAGTTGTTGACGATGTGCAGCTTCGGGTTGATCGGGTAGTTCGAGTCGCCCAGCGCGAAGTTGGTGAACGACACGTCGATCGGCAGGGTCTGCTGCGGCAGCGCGGTCGTCGCGCGGATCGCGCCGTACGGGGCCGCCGACTTGAACTTGTCGTACATCAGCGAGGTCAGCGTCGAACCGGGCACGTACTCGCCCTTGCCGCCGTTGGCGGCCGCGTCCCACTTGTAGTCGCCCGCGAGCTCCCAGATCATCGCGCCGCCGGCGCCCTGGTTGACGATGTAGTCCGCCTTGGCGCCCACCGACTGCTCGTCCTCGGTGGAGAGGAACACCTTCTTGGCGTCGTTCCACAGCCACGGCGCCACCAGCGCGGAGCTGTAGTTGCGGGTGTAGGTGCCCTGCAGCGCGGTGTCGGAGACGCCGTACTTGGCCAGGTAGTCGGGCAGGATGCCCTTCTCCAGGTTCTTGGCGTGCCACATCGGGTTCGACCCGGCCGGGGACTCCTTGCCCGCGTCGTCCTTGTCGTTCCAGATGTTGTCGATGCCGACCGCGCCGTCACCGCAGGCCGTCAGGCCGGAGCCGGCCGGGCAGGTGGTCGCCGAGGCGGTGCCCCAGAGGCCGTTGGTGCCGCCCTGCACGTTCTTGAAGCCGCGGGTGTAGTACGGCAGGCCGACGTTGATCCGGCCGCCGGGCATCGAGCCGCGGAAGTAGTGGTACGACCAGTCGGCGTTCAGGTAGCCGATGCCGCCGTACTGCCCGGTGCCGTAGACGTTGGCGGCGGCCAGCTCGCCGTCCTTGCCGTCGTCGTACAGCGAGGCGTTCGGGCCCACGTACTTGTTCCAGGCGCCGTGCAGGTCGTACGACATGATGTTGACGTAGTCCAGGTACTTCGCCACCTGGAAGGTCTCCATGCCGCGCAGCAGGTAGCCGGAGGACGGGGCGGCGACCGACAGCAGGTAGTGCCTGCCGTCGGCGGCGCCGGCCTTGTCCAGGCTCTCGCGCAGGGTCTTCATCAGCGCCGCGTAACCCTTGGCCAGCGAACCGCGCTTGGCGTTGGCGAGCTGCCAGTCCAGCGGGTTGCCGGCGTCCTTCATCGAGGTCGGGTACTCGTAGTCGACGTCGACGCCGTTGAAGCCGTACTTGCGGATGAAGTCGACCGAGGAGGCGGCGAAGGTGTCGATGCCGGCCTGGTTGACGCTGCCGTCCGGGTTGACGGTCATCGAGTAGAAGCCGCCGGAGTTGACGCGCTTGCCGTCGTCCCCGAAGTAGCCGCCGGTCTCGGTCCAACCGCCCACCGAGATCAGGGTCTTGACGTTCGGGTACTGCTTCTTGAACTTCGTCAGCAGGTTGAAGTGGCCCTTGTACGGCAGGCTCGGGTCCAGCTCGGCACCGGGGACGCCGGGGAAGGAGATCCCGGTGGCCTCGTTGGTCGGGCCGTCGGTGCCGACCGAGAGCTTGTTGTCGCCGCCGACGTGGCCGAAGGCGTAGTTGAGGTGGGTGACCTTGTCCCAGGGGATGTCGGTCGCCAGGTACGGGGCGTCGCCGTTCTTGCCGGTGCGCCAGCCGGTGAAGTAGCCGATGATGCGGCGCTGGTGGTCCGCGCCCATCTTCTCGCGCCCGCTGGTGTCGTAGACGGAGCAGTACGGGACGTCCACGCCGGGGGTCTGGTACAGGCCGTCGGGCCGACAGGCCGCGTTGTCGACGGCCGCCGACGCCTGCGAGGGCGCCGCACCCAGCGTCGCCATCAGCAGTCCGGCCAACGAGGCCGCCGCGAGCGAGGCCACACCGGCGCGGGCCGCCGGGCTCTTCCGGCGGTGCGCGGCGGTGGGACGCCGCTCCGCCGTGTTTCGGATCAACACTCGGTCCTCCAGGAGAGAGTGTCGGCGCGTGCCTGTGGGGGAGCACGCACGTGGGGGGTTGCAATTGGCGGAGAAGCTATGTGGTCTGAACCACATAGGTCAATAGGTCTGTACCAATTGGTAATCAACAGCCAAACATCACAGGTCGGAAGCGCGCGACATCCAGTCAGCCCCCTGGCCGAAACCCACTCCCGGCACCCCCGGGCCGACCCGACGGACCCGGCGCCACCGCCGCCGCGGGGCCCGGACGCGGCACCGGCGGGGCGACGGCGGAAGTCGCTGTCCCCACACTCGGCGAAGCCCTAGACTGGTCGCCATGCGGCCTTGGCGGAATTGGCAGACGCCTGGGTTTTAGGTGCCCATGGGAGAAATCCCGTGAGGGTTCGAGTCCCTCAGGCCGCACTAGCCTTAAATTCGAAGGCCCGCCCCGAGAGTGATCTCGGGGCGGGCCTTCGACGCGTCCGGCGGACGGGGCGTCAGGCGATGAGGTCCTTCACGACCGGGGCGAGGGCGCGGAAGGCCTTGCCGCGGTGGCTGATGGCGTTCTTCTCGTCGGCGGTGAGCTCCGCGCAGGTGCGGGTCTCGCCGAGGGGCTGGAGGATCGGGTCGTAGCCGAAGCCGCCGTCGCCGGCCGGGGCGGTGCGCAGGGTGCCGAGGAGGCGGCCCTCGACGACGCGCTCGGTGCCGTCGGGGAGGGCGAGGGCGGCGGCGCAGAAGAAGTGGGCGCCGCGGTGCGGCTCGGCGATGTCGGAGAGCTGGGCGAGCAGCAGGTCGAGGTTGGCGCGGTCGTCGCCGTGCTTGCCGGACCAGCGCGCGGAGAAGATGCCGGGCGCGCCGTTCAGCACGTCCACACAGAGGCCGGAGTCGTCGGCGACGGCGGGCAGGCCGGTGGCGCGGGCCAGGGCGTGGGCCTTGAGCAGGGCGTTCTCGGCGAAGGTGACGCCGGTCTCGGGGACGTCCGGGATCTCCGGGTAGGCGTCGGCGCCGACGAGTTCGACGTCCAGGCCGGCGTCCGCCAGGATGGCGCGGAGCTCGGTGACCTTGTGCTGGTTGCGGGTGGCGAGGATCAGGCGGGTGGACATATCGCCCACCCTACCGAGTGGCCGGAGGCGGTCAGCCGGTGCAGAGCGAGGTGAGGTTGCCGGCCGCGTTGCCGAGCGGCTTGAGGTCCGGGACCTCGTTCCTGTCCGCCGCCCGCTGCACGTTCTCGACCTGCTTCTGCAGATCGGTCACGGCCTTGGCGACGTCGGTGTTCTTGGAGTTCTTCCCGACCTGGTCGAGGTCGTTCTTGAGCTTCTGCAGGGCCTTCCCGGCGGCCGCCGAGTCGTTGCTCGCGTTGTCGTACGCCTGGGTGACGTCGGCGAGGTCGCCGGTGATCCTCACGGCGGTGTTGCCGCAGTCGAGCGCCTTCTGGGCGGCGGAGCAGCTCACCATGCTGAGCGGGAGGATCGCGATGAGTCCGGCCACGGCGAGGGCGGCGGGGCGGGCGATGCTCGACGGCATCCGATCCTCCTGGGGGGCGCGGGTTCCGTGGGGTGGGACGCGCGCAGAGGGGTGCGCGGTTCCCGCAGCGGGGGTGCTGCGGGAACCGTACGGTCTCCGGACCCGGCCTGTACAGCAGGCCGACCGTCAGGTCGACCCTTCGGCGGGCCGTTCGCCCCGCGGCCCCACCCGCGGCCCGTACGCGCGTCCGTACCGGTCCGAACGGCCGTCCCCACCCACGGGTTGACCGTCCGTCCGTTCCGCTCCACGGCCGCGGGGCCCTCGCCGGTTCAGCCTTCCAGGGCCTTGCGCTGGATCTCGTCGAGCTCCGCGCAGCCGAGGCTGCCGAGGTCGAGCAGCCGGTCGAGCAGCTCGCGGTCGAACGGGGCGCCCTCGGCGGTGCCCTGGACCTCGACGAAGCGGCCGTCGGAGGTGCAGACGATGTTCATGTCGGTCTCGGCGCGCACGTCCTCCTCGTACTGGAGGTCGAGCATCGGGACGCCGTCGATGATGCCGACGCTGACGGCGCTGACGCCGCCGGTGATCGGCTGGCCCTTGGCGCGCAGCAGCTTCTTGTCGCGGGCCCAGGCGACGGCGTCGACCAGGGCGACGTAGGCGCCGGTGATGGCGGCGGTGCGGGTGCCGCCGTCGGCCTGGAGGACGTCGCAGTCGAGGACGATGGTGTTCTCGGCGAGCGCGCGGTGGTCGACCACGGCGCGCAGTGAGCGGCCGATGAGCCGGCTGATCTCGTGGGTGCGGCCGCCGATGCGGCCCTTGACGGCCTCGCGGTCGCCGCGGGTGTTGGTGGCGCGCGGGAGCATGGAGTACTCGGCGGTGACCCAGCCCTCGCCGCTGCCCTTGCGCCAGCGGGGCACGCCCTCGGTGACGCTGGCGGTGCACAGCACCTTGGTGTCGCCGTAGGAGATGAGGACGGAGCCTTCGGCGTGCTTGCTCCAGCCCCGTTCGATGGTGATCGGGCGGAGCTGGTCGGGGGTGCGGCCGTCGATGCGTGACATAGGCACTGAGCGTAGTCGCTCCGGGGGGCCGCTTCCGGAGGCGAGCCGGAGAGGGCGGGGACGCGCCACGGCCCGCCGTCCCCCTGAGCGGGTCGGCGGGCCGGGCGGGCTGAACCTGGGTGGTTCAGCTCACATCATGTCCTCGATGTCGGCGGCGATCGGGTCGGCGTCGGTGCCGATGACGACCTGGATCGCGGTGCCCATCTTCACGACGCCGTGGGCGCCGGCGGCCTTGAGGGCGGCCTCGTCGACCAGGGAGGCGTCCTTGACCTCGGTGCGCAGGCGGGTGATGCAGCCCTCGACCTCTTCGATGTTGTCGATGCCGCCCAGACCGGCGACGATCTTCTCAGCCTTGCTGGCCATCTGGTTTCTCCCTCTGTCTCGGCCCTTCGGCGGCTCTGCCGGGTGCCGTCCTGCGCTGGTGCTGGGTGTCCCTCGACCGTCGTGCGGTGAGGTGCGTGCCGGTGGCTGACGCGGGTTCGGCCGCGGTCGGCCTGCGAGCGGCGCGACCAGCATCACCCGTGCCGGTCCGGTCCGCCACGTTAGTCCACTTTCGGCCCATTCCGGCGGGCAGGCTCCGGATCGCCGCCCGAGGATGACGATCAGCGGGGCTCGCGCCTCCGGAGTGCGACCTGCGTCAAGTGGTCTACACCAATATATGTGTACTCCGACGAACGCGGGAACGGCCCCGGGTGTTCCCGAGCCCTGCCCGAGGGTCCCGCCGGGCCCCCGGCAGGCAACTGCTCTCGGAGGGCGAAGGATGAGTTCGGCAGGCGCCACGGCCCCGCAGGCCAAACGATGGCACATCTTCTACGGCGGCCTCCAGAAGATGGGCCGCTCCCTGCAGCTCCCGGTGGCGGTGCTCCCCGCCGCGGGCATCCTCAACCGCCTCGGCCAGCCGGACGTGTTCGGCAAGGACGGCCTCGGCTGGGACAACGTCGCGAAGGTCTTCGCCTCCGCCGGCGGCGCGCTGCTCGACTCCTCCTTCGGCCTGCCGCTGCTGTTCTGCATCGGCGTCGCGATCGGCATGGCGAAGAAGGCGGACGGCTCGACGGCGCTCGCCGCCGTGGTCGGCTTCCTGGTGTACTACAAGGTCCTGCACGCCTTCCCGGAGAGCTGCAAGCCGCCGACGGTGCTGGTCAGCGACCAGTGCGTGGACTACAGCTCGGCGAAGGCGGCGGCCGCGACGTTCCAGAACCCGGGGGTGCTCGGCGGCATCCTGATCGGCCTGATGTCGGCCTGGCTGTGGGTGCGGTTCCACCGCACCAAGCTGGTCGACTGGCTCGGCTTCTTCAACGGCCGCCGCCTGGTGCCGATGATCACCGCGCTGGTCGGCATGCTGACCGCCGTGGTGGCGCTCTGGGTCTGGCCGCCGATCGGCCGCGGCCTGAACGACTTCTCGCAGACCCTCTCCGACCTGGGCGCGGGCGGCGCCGGCATCTTCGGCCTGTTCAACCGGGCCCTGCTGCTGATCGGCATGCACCAGCTGCTGAACACCTTCGTCTGGTTCCAGTTCGGGGAGTTCACCAGGCCGGACGGCGCGATCGTGCACGGCGACATCCCGCGCTTCCTGGCGGGCGACCCGACGGCCGGCCAGTTCCAGTCCGGCTTCTTCCCGATCATGATGTTCGCGCTGCCGGCCGCCGCGCTCGCGATCGCGCACTCGGCGAAGCCGCACCGGCGCAAGGAGATCTACGGCCTGATGCTCTCGGTCGGCCTGACCTCCTTCGTGACGGGCGTCACCGAACCGATCGAGTACTCCTTCGCCTACATCGCCCCGGCCCTGTACGCCGTGCACGCGCTGCTGACCGGCGCCTCGATGGCGGTGACCTGGGGGCTCGGGGTGCACAACGGGTTCAGCTTCTCGGCCGGCCTGATCGACTACGTGATCAACTGGGGACTGGCCACCAAACCGTGGCTGATCATCCCGATCGGCCTCTGCTTCGCCGTCGTGTACTACGCGCTCTTCCGGTTCATCATCGTCAAATTCAACCTGAAAACTCCCGGTCGGGAGGACGAGGCCGAGGTCGAGGACGTCACCAAGGCCTGAACCCGGGCGTCACCCGAGTTATCCCCGCAAAGGCCTCCGGACCACCGGTCCGGAGGCCTTCGGCATTTCCGAAAGCCCGGCCGACCGGGCCCAACGCGCCTGGCAGGGCCCACCGGAGCACGCTGTGCTTTTGTTGCGCGATTAGCCAAAATCGATTTTGTTGCGCAGTCGGCCAAAATCCCAATCGCGGTCGCTACCATGATCGCCATTCGGTAAGTAGGTTTCGATTTCATAGCGCTTCCCGGCGACACCGCTTTCCGGGGTTCCTCGACTTCTCCACCCGTGCTACAAAACTGGTCTACACCACGTGTGGTGTAGACCAGTTCGCGGTTCGGCCCCTGTGCCTTCCCCCCGACCGACCGCCATGCCGTTAGGAACCCACCCCCATGAGTCAGTCTGCGCAGGCACCGGCGCCCGCCACGGCTCCGGCCTCACCCAGCCCCGCCAAGAAGTTCGGCCAGAACCTCCTCCAGGGTCTGCAGAAGATCGGTCGCAGCCTCCAGCTGCCCATCGCCGTGCTCCCCGCAGCCGGTCTGCTGATGCGTCTCGGCCAGGACGACGTGTTCGGCAAGGACGGCCTCGGCTGGGACAAGGTCGCCGCGGTGTTCAACACCGCCGGCACCTCGGTCTTCGACGCTCTGCCGATGCTCTTCGCGGTGGGTATCGCGATCGGCTACGCCAAGAAGGCGGACGGCTCCACCGCCCTCGCCGCCCTGGTCGGCTTCCTGGTGTACAAGAACGTGCTCACCGCGTTCCCGATCACCGAGTACAAGATCCTCCCCGGCAAGGACGAGGCGGCCACCTACCAGAACCCGGGTGTGCTCGGCGGCATCGTGATCGGCCTACTGGCCGCGGTGCTGTGGCAGAAGTACCACCGCACCAAGCTGGTCGACTGGCTCGGCTTCTTCAACGGCCGCCGCCTGGTCCCGATCATCATGGCCTTCGTCGGCACCGCCGTCGGCGTCTTCTTCGGTCTGGCCTGGGGCCCGATCGGCGACGCCATCAAGAGCCTGAACGACACCCTGATCGGCGCCGGCGCGTTCGGTGCGGGCGCCTTCGGCCTGGTCAACCGCGGTCTGCTGCCGGTCGGCATGCACCAGTTCGTGAACTCCTACGCCTGGTTCCAGACCGGTGACTTCACCAAGCCCGACGGCACCGTCGTGCACGGCGACCTGACCCGCTTCTTCGCCGGCGACCCGACCGCCGGACAGTTCATGTCGGGCTTCTACCCGATCATGATGTTCGCGCTGCCCGCCGCCGCGCTGGCCATCGCCCACGCCGCCAAGGCGCACCGCCGCAAGGCCGTCACCGGCATGATGGTCTCGCTGGCCCTGACCTCCTTCGTGACCGGTGTCACCGAGCCGATCGAGTTCGCCTTCGTCTTCATCGCCCCGGTCCTGTACGTCATCCACGCGCTGCTCACCGCCGTCTCGATGACCGTCACCTGGGCGCTCGGCGTGCACGACGGCTTCACCTTCTCCGGCGGCCTGATCGACTACGCGCTGGCCTGGAACAAGGCCACCGACCCGTGGATGATCATCCCGCTCGGCCTGGCCTTCGCCGCGGTCTACTACTTCCTGTTCCGCTTCGCGATCACCAAGTTCGACCTCAAGACCCCCGGTCGCGAGGACGACGACGAGATCGAGGACGTCACCAAGGCCTGACGCCCGCGTCACCGCCCGCTCCCGAGGCCCCGCCCCGCCGCTGCTCCCCCAGCGGCGGGGCGGGGCCTTCGGCGTACCCGGGCGCGCCCGCGCGGCTCCGGCGGGCTCCCCGACCGGACTCCCGCCGGACTCCGGCGGGCTCCGGCGGGCTCCGGCGGGCGGAAACGACGGTTGACGAACCGCCGGACGCCCTGGTCAACTGAAGCGGTGAACGCCTCGTGCCCGCTGGTCACCCGTAGCCACATCGACTTCGGTCGCGTGTGGTCCGCGGCGTGTCGCGGCTGAGCTGACCGTTCCCCCACCGCCGCCCGGCTGACGTCCCGCCCGGCGCCGGTCCTCCCTCCCCCGCCCGTACGGGCTCCGCCCGCGGGCCGCCACCGCGCTCCGGCGCGCCCCCGCGCACCCGTGTCCCCGTACGGGCGCGCCGGTGCCCGCACGCGTCCGCACGAGGAAGCCAGGCTCACCATGCCCCGCCAGTTGCACCTGTCCGCAGCCCTCGACAGCCCCGGCCGTCTCGACGCCGGGCACTACACCGCCCTCGCCCGCCTCGCCGAGCGGGCCACCCTGGACTTCGTCACCCTCGACGACTCCTTCGCCGCCGAGCCGAGCCGCCCCGACGCGCTCGCCGCCCTCGCCCGGACCGCCCCGCTGACCGGCCGGGTCGGGCTGGTGCCGACCGTCACCACCACCCACACCGAGCCCTTCCACACCTCGATCTCGGTCAACACCCTGGACTGGGTGAGCGAGGGCCGGGCCGGCTGGCTGGTCGGCGTCTCCACGACCGAGGCCGAGGCGCGGGCCTTCGGCCGCCGCCCCGTCGCCGCCGAGGACGAGCTGTGGGCCGAGGCCGCCGACGCCGTCGAGGTGGCCGCCCGGCTCTGGGACAGCTGGGAGGACGACGCGGAGATCCGCGACACCGCCACCGGACGGTTCATCGACCGCGACAAGCTGCACTACATCGACTTCGAGGGCCCGCGCTTCTCCGTCCGCGGCCCGTCCATCACCCCGCGCCCGCCCCAGGGCCGCCCGGTGGTCGTGGTGCCCGTCGCCGCCGCCGACCTCGCGCCGGACGCCTCCCCGGGCGGGCGGGCCCGGGTCGACGCCGCGATCCGGCACGCCGACGTCGTCCTGCTCGACGCCCCCGACCGCGCCACCCGGCTGACCGCCGCCACCGAACTGCGGCTGCGGGCCGGCGAGAACCTGCGCGTCCTCGCCCGGCTCGACGCCGACCTGTCCGCCCTGCCCGACCGGGCCGCCGACGAGCGGCTGCTCGCCGAGCTCACCGCGCCCGGCACCGGCGTCGACGGCTTCCACCTCTCCCCCGCCGACCCGTCGCGCGACCTCGCCGCGCTGGCCGACCGGATCGCCCCCGCCCTGCGCGCCGCCGGACTGCTGCGCACCGGGTACACCGGCCGCACCCTGCGCGACCACCTCGGCCTGGCCCGCCCGGCCAGCCGCTACGCCGCCCGCCCCGCCGACGGCTCCCCTGCCTCCCCCGCCTCCACCGCCGCTCCCGCCCTCGCCGAGGTGACCCGATGACGGACCGACCGCTCAAGCAGATCCACCTCGCCGCGCACTTCCCCGGCGTCAACAACACCACGGTGTGGAGCGACCCGGCCGCCGGCAGCCACATCGAGTTCTCCTCCTTCCGCCACCTCGCGCAGACCGCCGAGCGCGGGAAGTTCGACTTCTTCTTCCTCGCCGAGGGCCTGCGGCTGCGCGAGACCAAGGGCCTCATCCACGACCTCGACGTGGTCGGCCGCCCCGAGTCGATCACCGTGCTGAACGCGCTGGCCGCCGTCACCGAACGGCTCGGCCTGGCCGCCACCGTCAACGCGACCTTCAACGAGCCGTACGAACTGGCCCGCCGCTTCGCCTCGTTGGACCACCTCTCCGGCGGCCGCGCGGCCTGGAACGTGGTCACCTCCTCGGACGCCTTCACCGGGGAGAACTTCCGCCGCGGCGGGTACCTGGACCGCGCCGACCGCTACACCCGGGCCGCCGAATCCGTCCAGCTGGCACGGGAGTTCTGGGACGCCGGGGAGGAGCCAGTCCGGCACTCCGGCCCGCAGTTCGAGGTCGAGGGCCGGCTCTCGCTGCCGCGGCCGCCGCAGGGCCACCCGGTGGTGATCCAGGCCGGGGACTCCGACGAGGGGCGCGAGTTCGCGGCCGCCGCCGCCGACGTGGTCTTCTCCCGGCACTCCACCCTCGCCGACGGCCAGGCCTTCCACGCCGACGTCAAGCGCCGGCTCGCGGCGTACGGCCGCAAGCCGGACGAGCTGAAGATCATGCCCGGGGTCACCTTCGTCCTCGGCGACACCGACGCCGAGGCGGACGAACGGGCCCGGGAGATCCGCCGGGCCCAGGTGAGCCCGCAGACCGCGATCGCCTTCCTGGAGCAGGTCTGGGGCGTCGACCTGTCCGACCACGACCCGGACGGGCCGCTGCCGGCCGTCGACCCCGACCCGGACAGCGGCCTGGTCCAGGGCCGGGTCCGGCACGCCGACCCGGTGGCCGTCGCCGAACGGTGGCGGGCGGTGGCCGCGGAGAAGAAGCTGACCAGCCGCGAACTGGTGATCGAGCTGACCGGCCGGCAGTCCTTCATCGGAGCGCCCGCCACCGTCGCCGCCGAGATCGACCGCTTCGTGCAGAGCGACGCGGCCGACGGCTTCATCCTCGTCCCGCACCTCACCCCGGGCGGCCTGGACGAGTTCGTCGACCGCGTGGTCCCGCTGCTCCAGGAGCGCGGGGTCTTCCGCACCGACTACACCGGCCCCACCCTGCGGGACCACCTCGGGCTGCCCGTCCCCGGCCTGCGCTAGCCGTCCGGCCGGGGACGGCACTGCCGTGCGCGGGGTCAGCCGGTGCGGCGGCGGCGGACCAGCACGAAGGCCCCCGCACCGACGCCGACCAGCAGCGCGCCGACGCCCGCGATCAGGCCGGTCCGGTCGCTGTCCGCACCGGTGGACGCCAGGTGGGCGTCCACCGGCCGGGCGGCCGCGGCGGGAACGTTGTCCGCGGACAACACGGCGGGCTGCGAAACGGCCGGAGCGGGGGCGGCCGGCGCCGTGGTGGTGTCGCCGACCGGCTGGGCGACGCCCGCGCCGCCGTCCGGCTTCGGCTGCGAGCCGTCGGAGCCGGCCGGCCCGGTCGAGGGCTCGCCGGCCTTGTGGGTGCCGGTCGGTGAGGGCTTCGGCGCGGGGGCGACGACCTCGGTGGTGGCGCCCTGCGAGCACATGGTGGTGCCCCGGAAGGGCATCTCCTCGCCCTCGTTGACGAACACGCAGGGGTTCAGCGCCGTCCTGCCCAGCGGGCTGTCGGCGGGGTAGCTGACCCGGACCCGCCGGGTGGTCGAACTCTGGGGCGCCGCCGAGGAGTTGCGACCGTCCAGGTAGTGGCCCGCCACGGGCTCCGCCGGGGCCGTGACGCCCGGCACGGTGGTCCACTTCCCGTCGGCGCCGCGGACCTCGACCTTGGCGAGGCGGTCGGTGAACAGCACGTTGCCGAGGTTGGTGTAGGCGGACGGCGTCGGGTTCGAGAGCACCGCGTCGAACTCGACGGGCTCGCCGCCCGCGACGACCTCGGCCGGGACCCCGGACACGCCGTTGCTGATCCCCTCCACCTTGACCACGTGGCTGTCGGTGAGCGGCGGCTCGACCGGGGAGTCCTGCGACCAGCCCTTGACGCCGGTGCGGAAGGTGAGGCTCGGACCGGTGCCGCCGTTGGTGGCCCCGTCGTGGGGCTTGCCCATCGGCACGCCGAGCCGCAGCCGGACGTCCGTGCCGCCCGCCGGGACCACGACCTTGCCGGTGCCGCCCGCGTTGACCACCTTGTCCGCCCCGGGGCGCTCCGTCAGCTCCACCGGCAGCCAGCCGCCGGTCAGCTCGCTGAAGTAGTCGAGGCTCAGGGCGTTCGGCGGCGTCCCGAGGTCGCTCTCGATCTCGAAGTCCAACACGACGGAGGTGCCCTGGTCACCCGGGTTGCCGAGGTGTTCGGTGAACTCGACCGGCCCGCCCGCGAAGCCGACCACCGCCGGGGTGTGCACGGTGAGGCTGAGCGGCCCGGCGGCGGCGAAGGCCGGGGCCGCGGTCACGGCGCCGCCGGCGAGCAGCGCGGCGGTCAGCGCCAGCGCCGGGGTGAGCCGGCGGGCCCGGTTCAGGGCACGGTTGGTCTTGCGCATGGGATTTCCCCCTGGATATCCGTCCCGGACCGGTACGACCGGATCCGGGCAGCACGAAGCGGGCCTGATGAGTAGTGTGATCGCGTCCGTGCCCGACGGGCCGGCCGTTCCGGCGGCGTTTCCCGCCGCTCACTCACAAGGACGTGCGGGGGGCGCGGAGGTTGCGGGTCGTCCCGAAGCTTTTTCCGGGAATCCCGCCCGACCTCGCCGGCCCGCTCTCAGGCCTCGCCGGCCCGCTCTCAGACCTCGCCGGTCCGCTCTCAGACCTCGTACACCGCGCCGGCCCGGGCGACCTCGACCGGCCCCGGGTAGGCGGCCGCGGCGTCCCGCCGGTTGTGCTCGGCGTCGGTCCACGGGGGGATGTGGGTCAGGACGAGCCGGCGGGCGCGGGCCGCGGCGGCGTGCTCGCCGGCCTCGCGGCCGTTGAGGTGGACGGCCTGGTAGGTGTCGCGCCCGTCGATGTACGCGGCCTCGCAGAGGAAGAGGTCGGTGTCGCGGGCGAGTTCGACGAGTTCGGCGCTCTCGCCGGTGTCCCCGCTGTAGACCAGCGAGCGGCCGTCGTGCTCCAGCCGGAAGGCGAAGGCGTCGACGGGGTGGTTGACCTGGGCGACGTCGATCCGGAACGGGCCGAGCCGGAAGCCGCCGGGGGTGAGGGTGCGGAACTCGAACACCTCCTTCATGCCGGGGTTCTCCGGCATGTCGTAGGCGCGGGCGAGCCGCTCGGCGGTGCCGGCCGGGCCGTACACGGGCAGCAGCTCGGGGCAGCCCTCGGCGCGGTAGTTGCGGGCCACCCAGTAGGCGCACAGGTCGACGCAGTGGTCGGCGTGCAGGTGGCTGAGCAGGACGGCGTCGACGTCGTAGAGGCCGGTGTACTTCTGGAGGGCGCCGAGGGCTCCGTTGCCGAGGTCGAGCACGACGCGGTAGCCCTCGGCCTCGACCAGGTAGCTGGAGCAGGGCGAGTCGGCGGCCGGGAAGCTCCCCGAGCACCCCACCACGGTCAGTTTCATCCGAGCCCCTCCGCCCCGACACATCCTGGCTGCTGCTGGAAAACGGCATCGCCGTCCTCCACGGGCACAGCGTGGAAAACAGCATGGAAAACGGCAGGCCGGGCCCGGTGGACCGGCCGGTAGCACTGCGTTGGTGTGTCGAGGGTAAGGGCGGAGCGGCACTTTGCCCCCGTCCCCGTGCCGGGCTGTGGGCGGAATCACCAGAACGCCCGGGGCGGGGGCGCGGGCGGTTGACGGGCCGGGGGATCAGCGGCGGCGGGGCCGGTTGCGGGCCCAGCTGCGGATGGTGAACGGGTACCACCGCGGGTGGCCGCTGCCGTCGATCACGTCCGGATCGGGCAGCAGCCGGTGCCTCCGGTAGCTGCGGACGGTCTCGCGCCGGACGTTGATGTGGCGGGCGATCTCGGCGTAGGACCACAGCTCGGGGCCACGGGCCACGGGGCACCTCCGGGGGACGGGGGCGGACGTTCGTGACGCAGCCTTGCCGGGACGGCCGGGGCTCCGGGCGCAGAACGGGCATTGTGGCAGTTCCGTGACGAACCGGGAGCAATGCGCGGACAAATGCCCCGACGGCTGCCCGGCCGCCGCGGTGGTGGCGTTCACCCCCGGCCCGGTACGGTTCGCCGCATGAACGACATGACCGCTACCTGGCTCGTCCTGTCGCTGCTGGGCGTCGCGCTGCTGGCCGCCGCCGCGGCGGCGCTGGTGCGGCGCGCCCGTCCGGCGCCGCGTCCGTCCGGGCCGACCGGTCCGCGACCGCGGACGGGGGCCGGCCCGCGGCCGCAGGAGGTCTGGTGGGCGCTGGTGCCGTTCGAGGACGGCCCCGGTGCCAAGGACCGCCCGTGCCTGGTGCTGCGGGTGCGCGGCCGGACCGCCACCGTCGCGAAGATCACCAGCAAGCACCACGCGGAGCGCCCGGGCGTGCTGCCGCTGCCGCCCGGCGTGGTGGGCGACCGGCAGGGCCGGGCCAGCTGGCTGGAGACCGACGAGCTGCGCGAGGTGCCGCTGGCGGACTTCCGCCGCCGGGCCGGCACGGTGGACCGACAGGTCTGGGCCCGGGCGCGGAAGGTGTTGCAGGGCGGATAGGCCCTACGCCCAGAGCTGGCCCTGCAGCGCCTCGACCGCGGCCTCGGTGGACTCGGCGGTGTAGATGCCGGTGGAGAGGTACTTCCAGCCGCCGTCCGCGACCACGAAGACGATGTCCGCGCGCTCGCCGGCCGCCGCCGCCTTGCGGCCGACGCCGATCGCCGCGTGCAGGATGGCGCCGGTCGAGACGCCCGCGAAGATGCCCTCCTGCTGGAGGAGTTCACGGGTGCGGCGGACGGCGTCCGCGGAGCCGACCGAGAACCGGGTGGTGAGCACCTCGGCGTCGTACAGCTCGGGGACGAAGCCCTCGTCCAGGTTGCGCAGCCCGTACACCAGGTCGTCGTAGCGCGGCTCGGCGGCGACGATCCTCACGCCGGGGACCTTCTCGCGCAGGTAGCGGCCGACGCCCATCAGGGTGCCGGTGGTGCCGAGGCCGGCCACGAAGTGGGTGACGGTCGGCAGGTCCGCGAGGATCTCGGGGCCGGTGCCGGTGTAGTGGGCGCCGGCGTTGTCGGGGTTGCCGTACTGGTAGAGCATGACCCAGTCGGGGTGCTCGGCGGCGATCTCCTTGGCCATCCGGACGGCGGTGTTGGAGCCGCCCGCGGCCGGGGACGGGATGATCTCGGCGCCCCACATGCGCAGCAGCTCGCGCCGCTCCTCGCTGGTGTTCTCGGGCATCACGCAGACCATCCGGTAGCCCTTGAGCTTGGCGGCCATGGCCAGCGAGATGCCGGTGTTGCCGCTGGTGGGCTCCAGGACGGTGCAGCCGGGGGTGAGCCGGCCGTCGGCCTCGGCGCGCTCGATCATGTGCAGGGCCGGGCGGTCCTTGATCGAGCCGGTGGGGTTGCGGTCCTCCAGCTTGGCCCAGAGGGTCACCAGGCCGTCGGCGTTGCCGGGGACGGCGGCGGACAGCCGCGGCAGGCGGACCAGCGGGGTGTTGCCGACGGCTTCGAGCGGACTGTCGTAACGCAAGGGAGGCCTCCGGCCACGGCGGTGAGGGTGGAGAGGGATGGTTCCCCCGCCGTGGCGACGGGGGAACCGGTCAACGCTAGCGGGCGCCGCCGGCCACGGCGGGCAGGATGGTGACGCTGTCGCCGTCGGCGAGGGCGGTGGAGATGCCCTCCAGGAAGCGGACGTCCTCGTCGTTCAGGTAGACGTTGACGAAGCGGCGCAGCTCGCCGCCCTCGACCAGGCGGGCGGCGATGCCCGGGTGGCGGGCGTCGAGGTCGGTGAAGAGTTCCCCGAGGTTGCTGCCGTTGCCCTCGACGGCCTTGGCGCCGTCGGTGTAGGTGCGGAGGATGGTCGGGATGCGGACCTCGATGGCCATGGGTGCGCTCCTGTGCGAGTCGTGGAGTGGGTGGGCCGCGGCGGACGCGGCGGGCGGGCGCCCGGGGCCCGGCGTCGCCGCGGGGCGGCGGGCCCGGGTGAGGTGGTGAAGCGGCTCTCAGCGCGAGCGCGCGGGCGTGCCGGGACAGATCGCACCGGCGTGCCGGCACAGGTCGATGTGCAGGCGCGCCACGAGGCGGGTGCCCGGGGCCTGGGTGCTCACATCGACGGAACGCATGGGCTCATCGTATAGATTCCCGGGCTCGCTTCGACATGCCCGTCTCGGGATCCGGATGTTCCCGTTCCCAGGGCTGAGACGACGACGGCCCGCCGCCCCCACGGAGGGGTCGGCGGGCCGGGTCCGCGCCGGTACCGGTCACACCGGGTAGGCCTCGACGACCTGCACGTCTTCCTCTGTGATCTCGCCGTCCACGATGCGGAACGAGCGGAACTGGTAGGGGTCCTCCTCGCCGCTGCCCTCGGCGGTGGAGACCAGGACGTAGTGGGCGAACGGCTCGGAGGCGTAGCTCACGTCGGTGCGGGAGGGGTAGGCCTCGGTGGCGGTGTGCGAGTGGTAGACGATCACCGGCTCCTCGTCCCGGTCGTCCATCTCGCGGTAGAGCTTGAGCAGGTCGCCCGAGTCGAACTCGTAGAAGGTGGGCGAGCGGGCCGCGTTGAGCATCGGGACGAACCGCTCGGGCCGGCCGCTGCCGGCCGGTCCGGCGACCACGCCGCAGGCCTCGTCCGGGTGGTCGGCGCGGGCGTGGGCCACGATCCGGTCGCGGAGTTCTCGGGTGATGGTCAGCATGCGGTCAGGATAGCCACGCCCCGGCGGCCGTCCGCCGGGTGTCCGAGGCTCGGTCAGCGGGCGTCCACGTTCCCGTCGAGGGCGTTCCCGTCGAGGGTGTTCCCGTCGAGGGTGTTCCCGGTGGAGGCGTTCCCGGTGGAGGCGTTCCCGGTGGGGGCGGGCGCCCCGTCCGGCGCGGCGCCGAGGACGGCCTGCGGGTCGCGGCGCTTGAGCACCTGGTAGCCGCCGACCAGCAGCAGGGCCCAGACCGGGAAGACGAACAGCGAGATCCGGTTGTCCCGGTCCAGCGCGATCAGCACCACGACCACCGCGAGGAAGGCGAGCGCGGCCCCGCTGACCCAGGTGCCCCCGGGCGCCTTGAAGGTGGGCGGCGGCAGGTGGCCGGCCCGCCAGGCCCGGCGGTAGCGGATCTGGGAGATCAGGATCATCGCCCAGGTCCACAGGCCGCAGACCGTGGCGACCGAGGTGATGTACTCGAACGCCCGCGCCGGGACGACGCCGTTGAGCACCACGCCGATGCCCATCAGCAGACAGGAGACGGTGATCGCGAAGGCCGGGGTGCGGCGGGAGTTGAGCCTGGTGAGCCGTCCCGGGGCCTGCCCGCGCAGCGCGAGGTCGCGCAGCATCCGGCCGGTGGAGTACATCCCGGAGTTGCAGGAGGAGAGCGCCGCGGTGAGCACCACGAAGTTGATGATGCCGGCCGCCGCCGGGATGCCGATCTTGCCGAAGGCGGCGACGAACGGGCTGACGCCGGGCCGGAATTCGGTCCACGGCACGAGCGAGAGGATGACCACCAGGGCGCCGATGTAGAACAGCATGATCCGCCACGGCAGGGTGTTGATGGCCCGCGGCAGGGTCTTCTCGGGGTTCTCGCTCTCGCCCGCGGTGACGCCGACGAGTTCGACGCCCAGGTAGGCGAACATGACGATCTGAAGGGTCATCACGGTGGAGCCGATGCCCTCGGGGAAGAAACCGCCGTCCTGCCAGAGGTGGCCGAGTGACGCGGTGTCACCGGCCTTGCTGAAGCCCAGGGTCAGCACGCCGACGCCGATCAGGATCATGCCGATGATGGCGGTGACCTTGACCATGGAGAACCAGAACTCGATCTCGCCGAACAGCTTCACCGAGATCAGGTTGGCCGCGTAGAGCAGGACCAGGAAGGTCAGCGCGCTGGCCCACTGCGGTATGCCGGGCGCCCAGAACCGCACGTAGACGGCGGCGGCGGTGGTCTCCGCCATGCCGGTGACGACCCAGAACAGCCAGTACGTCCAGCCGGTCACGTAGCCGGCGAAGGGGCCGAGGAACTCCCGGGCGTACTCGGCGAAGCTGCCGGAGACCGGGCGGTAGGTGAGCAGTTCGCCGAGCGCCCGCATGATCACGAAGATCACCAGGCCGGCGACGGCGTAGGAGAGGATCAGGCTCGGACCGGAGCGGGAGATCGCGGTGCCCGCGCCGAGGAACAGACCGGTGCCGATCGCACCGCCGATCGCGATCATCTGGATCTGGCGGCTGCCGAGCCCGCGCTCGTAGCCCTCCGCATCCGGTGGAGTATCGACCCTTTCGTCGTACAACTTCTCGGCCACTGTGCACCGTCCTGGTCGGTCTCGGGGGTGGAGAAGTCGTACCACGCAGGGTTCGGATAGCGGCGTCCATCTGAGCGTTATTTGAGCATGACCTGGTATGTTCTGTCCCATTTTGATGGGAAAAGCCCCGGCTGATCGTCCATATTCTGGACAAAACGGCCGGGGCTTGCCCGGAATCGGGCAGGATCGACCCCGCAGGGCGATCCGGGCGACACGGTGCGTATACGGCGACCCCCGCGGAGCGGTCCACGGGGAGCGGCCCACGCAGAGCGGTCCGCGCAGGTCAGTCCGCCATCGCCTCCAGCAGCGACTCCTGCAGCGCGCCCAGCCACAGGTACGCCATCACCAGCGGCTTGCGCTCGTCGTCGTCGGGCAGCTCGTAGAGGCCGTCCTCGTCGTCCTCGGTGACCTCCAGCCGGACGCCGACGGCCAGCCGCAGGTCGTTCAGCGCGCCCAGCCAGCGCAGGCAGTCCGACGCGGCCAGCTTGAGCACCCCGCCGCCGCCGAGCCCGTCCAGCGCCCGGACGACGAACAGCGCGTCGTCCCGCTTGCGGGCCCGCAGGTCCAGCTCGGTGAAGCGGCGGAACTCCCCGGACGCGACCTCGGCCTCCTCGTCCGCCGGCTCCTCCGGGTCGCTGTAGGCGTCCGGGAAGAACCGGGCCAGCACCGGGTCGGCGGGCGCCTCGGTCGGGCCCTCGGCGAACAGCGCGGCCAGCGGGTCGTCGCCCTCCCCGCCCGGACCGGGGCCGATCAGCTCCAGCACCTGCACTTCCAGCGAGCGCAGGATGGAGGCCTCCCACTCGTCCAGCGCGATCGCCGCGCCACCACTGCCGGCGCTCTCGAACAACCCAGCCATCTGTATCGGTCAGCCCGTCTTCGTCGTCTTCGGTCGTACGGCCGGCGCCGGTCGGCCCGGTGTCAGTCGGCTCGGCGTCAGTCGGCTCGGTGTCAGTCGTGCTGCAGCGTCGCCCAGAGGCCGTAGCCGTGCATCGCCTGGACGTCGCGCTCCATCTCCTCGCGGGAACCGCTGGAGACCACCGCCCGGCCCTTGGTGTGGACGTCCATCATCAGCTTCCGGGCCTTGTCCTTCGGGTAGCCGAAGTAGGCCTGGAAGACGTACTGGACGTAGCTCATCAGATTGACCGGGTCGTTGTGCACGATGGTCACCCAGGGCGTGTCCGGCTCGGTCACCGGCACCCCCTCGACCTCCGGGCGCTCGATCTCCACGGGCGCGACGCTCACCCCGGTCCTCCTCGCTGCACAGTCGTCCGTAACCACTCATGCCCCATGCTGCCATCCGGGGGACACCCGGGCGATTCCGCCCCGGCACGCTCGACGAGAAATCGTCACTCTGACGCTAAGTGGTAGTAGCATCATCCGTATGGACGCCACTTCCGTGCGAGCGGCCGCTTCGACCGCCCTGCTCACCGACCGCTACGAGCTCACCATGCTGCAGGCCGCCCTGCGCAGCGGGGCCGCGCACCGCAGCTCCGTCTTCGAGGTGTTCACCCGCCGCCTGCCGAGCGGCCGCCGCTACGGCGTCATGGCCGGCACCGGCCGGGTGCTGGACGCCGTCGAGAACTTCCGCTTCACCTCGCCCCAGCTGGACTGGCTGGCCGACCAGGGCGTGGTCGACGAGGAAACCCTGCGCTTCCTCGCCGACTACCGCTTCCGCGGCGACATCCACGGCTACCCCGAGGGCGAGGTCTACTTCCCCGGCTCCCCCCTGCTCACCGTCGAGGGCACCTTCGCCGAGGCCGTGATCCTGGAGACGGTGATCCTCTCGATCCTCAACCACGACTCGGCCATCGCGGCCGCCGCCTCCCGGATGACCGCCGCCGCCGGCGGCCGCCCGGTGATCGAGATGGGCGCCCGCCGGGCCCACGAGCACGCCGCCGTCTCCGCCGCCCGGGCCGCCTACGTGGCCGGCTTCGCCGCCACCTCCGACCTGGAGGCCGGCTTCACCCACGGCATCCCGACCACCGGCACCGCCGCCCACGCCTTCACCCTGGTGCACGACAGCGAGCGGGACGCCTTCAAGGCGCAGATCGCCTCCATGGGCAAGGGCACCACCCTGCTGGTCGACACCTTCGACCTGCGCGAGGCCGTGCGCACCGCGGTCGAGGTGGCCGGCCCCGACCTGGGCGCCGTCCGGATCGACTCCGGCGACCTCACCCTGCTGGCCCACCGGGTCCGCCGCCAGCTGGACGACCTCGGCGCCGACCGGACCAGGATCATCGTCACCTCGGACCTCGACGAGTACGCGATCGCCGCCCTGGCCGCCGCCCCGGTCGACGGCTACGGCGTCGGCACCAGCCTGGTCACCGGCAGCGGGCACCCGACCTGCGCGATGGTCTACAAGCTGGTCGCCCGGGCCGAGACCGACGGCGGGCCGCTGATCCCGGTCGCCAAGCGCGCGGCCGGCGGCAAGACCAGCATCGGCGGCCGCAAGTGGGCGGCCCGCCGGCCCGACGCCGACGGCGTCGCCGAGGCCGAGGTGGTCGGCACCGGCCCCGTCCCGGACTACCTGCGCCCGCACCTGACGCAGGTGCCGCTGGTCCTGGGCGGCGAGACAGTCGGCCGGGAACCGCTCAGCGCCGCCCGCGACCGGCACGTGCGCGCCCGCGCCGCGCTGCCGCTGTCGGCCACCCAGCTGTCCAAGGGCGACCCGGTGCTGCCGACCGAACTGGTCCTGCCGGCCGGCCCCGGCCGCTGACCGGAACCCGGGGCCGGACCACCGGACCGGCCCCGGGGCTTCCGCCCCCGCGGACGGGATGTCCCGGACCGGCCCCGGGGCTTCCGCCCCCGGGCGCCACTCCCTAGAGTCAGCCGTAGAGTTCCCCGAGTTCCCCCGGAGCTCCCCGAGTACCCCCCGCGCCCGGCACGGCCGGGCCGCGTACTCCCGAGGGCTCCCCCACCGGGGCGCCGCCTCCCGCGGGCCCCCGAGATCCGAGGATGCGAGTCATGCACCGGGCACTGATCGTCGTCGACGTGCAGAACGACTTCTGCGAGGGCGGCAGCCTGGCCGTCGCCGGCGGCGCCGAGGTGGCCGCCGCCATCACCGACCTGATCACCGAGTCCTCCCCCGGCTACCGGCACATCCTCGCCACCCGCGACCACCACATCGACCCAGGCGACCACTTCTCCGCCGAGCCGGACTACGTCGACAGCTGGCCGCCGCACTGCGTGGCCGGCACCGAGGGCGTGGGCTTCCACCCCAACTTCGCGCCCGCCGTCATCTCCGGCGCGGTCGAGGCGGTCTTCGACAAGGGCGCCCACTCGGCGGCGTACAGCGGCTTCGAGGGGCTGGACGAGAACAACCGCGGTCCGGTGGAGTGGCTGCGCGAGCGGCAGGTCGACCAGGTCGACGTGGTCGGCATCGCCACCGACCACTGCGTCCGGGCGACCGCGCTGGACGCCGCCCGGGCGGGCTTCACCACCCGCGTGCTGCTGGACCTCACCGCCGGGGTGAACCCGGAGACCACCGCCGCCGCGCTGGCGGAGCTGCGGGCGGCCGGGGTCGAGCTGGTCGGCGCGCCGGTGGTCCGTTCGTAACGGCATTCGGGGGGCATGCCGTGCGGGCGTGCTGTGCGGGCGTGTTGTGGGTGCGGCCGGCGTGTTCCGGTCGGCGGCGTCGCCCGCTCAGACCACCAGCAGCTCCACCACGTCCGTCCCGCCGACCCGGTACGCCTCGCGGAGTTCGCCGCCGACCGCGTCCGGGTCGGCGGCCAGCGCGGCCCCGCAGACGTACACCACCCGGATGCCCAGGTACTCCATCCGGTGCTGCCCGCCGCGCACCCAGGCGGCCTCGCCCTCGCTCACGCTGCGCAGCTCCGAGTCCACCTCCACCGCGACGCCCCGCTCCGGCCAGTAGAGGTCCGGGACGGCGATGTACGTACCGCCGCGCATCCGCAGCTCGGGGGCGTTCAGCGGGGCGGGCAGCAGCCGCTCGTCCACCAGGCGGCCGATCCGCTCCAGCGCCAAGTCCCGCTCGACGGCCAGTAGTTCGTCCAGGGCGGCCCGCACCCGCGGCTCGCAGGTCAGCCCCGAGTCGGTCAGCTCGGACACCAACTCCCGTACCGTGCAGCGGTTCCCGGGCAGGGCGACGGCCTCCCGCAGCACCTCGCGCACCGGCGCCGCGCCACCCGGCTCCGCCGTCCACTCGACCAGCGCGTCGGCGACCGCCCGGGCCACCGGCGCACAGGCCAGGCCGTGCACCGAGCGGGCCACCAACTCCCGTTCGGTGCGCCGGATCCGCACCTCGCCGACGTCCTTCAGCCGGCGCTGCCGGGGCACCAGGACGTCCACCCCGGTCACCGCCGGCAGCCGGGGCACAACCGTGAAGCCGTACAGCGCCAGCGCGGCCGTACCGGTGATCACCGCGCCCTCCCGGCGGCCCTCCTCCCGGCCGTTCTGCGCGGCGTACAGCAGCGCGGCCCACATCCGCTGCTCCGGGGTGGGCTCGGCGGACTGCAGCAGGTAGACCCGGGGCAGCACCCGCCGCCAGGGGCCGCCCCGGCGGCAGTGCTCGGTGATGATCCGGGCCGGCACGCCCCGGGCGCGCAGCTGGCTCGCGGTGACGACGTTCTGTTGACGCTTCGCCAGCTCCTCCAGGGACGGCGGCGGCGACGGAATCCGGTAGCTCATGCCGACACCATCCCCAACCGTCCGGACCCGCGACCGAGACCCTGACGCACTGTTACCCAACCGTCGCGAAACCGGGATCAGCCCGCACTAAAGTCCTCATACCCTCACTCATTTGGAGTAATTGACGCTCATCAGGTTGTCATATGTGATCGAAAACGATCGCCGACCTGGTCGCCTGACCCAGAGTGATCAAAGGCATACGGCGAGGGACCCCCAAGGCGTCAATCCCGCCCCGGGGATTGCCTAGGCTTACGTCATGTCACGTGACGAGACCGCCGGCCTCCGCGCGGCCCAGCTCCGCCTCGGCCGTCTGCCCGGATACGTCCGCCGCCCGGACCCCGCCCGCCGCAGCGGCGAGAAGGGGCATACGTACAAGAAGGGCTGGGAGGTCCGCTTCACCGCCCGCAGTGAGGCCGAGATAGCAGAGATCCGCGACCTCGTGGTCGCCGCCGGGTTCGCCCCGGCCAGGCCCTTCTTCAAGGGCCACCAGCTCATCCAGCCCGTCTACGGCATGGCGGCCGTACAGGCCTACCTGGCCGCTAGACAGGCCGCCGAGGAGCATGCCGCCCGGGCCGCGCTCGGCCGCCGACGACGGGCCACCGGACACGCCCCCGGGGCGCTCACGGGGGGCGTGCACGCCCCCGCCGCGCACGCCACGGGTGTGCACGCGGCGAGTGCCCACGCCGCGGGTCCGCATGCCGCCGGCGCCCACGCCACGGGCGCGGCGCACACGGGCCCGGCGCACGCGGGCCCGGCGCACCGGTGCGAGCGCGAGGAGGCCGCCGCCGGGGCAGCTGCGGCGGCTGCGGCCGCGGCAGCCGCGGCGGCGCAGGCGGCCCGGCGACGGGCCGTCGAAGCCTTCCCGACCCAGGTCGAACGGGACACCGCCGTCGACCGGATCTCCCCCACGGAGGCCCGGACGACCTCCTGACGGACAGCCGGCCGCTCCGCCCGCCCTCCCGCCCCCGGCGTTCCGCCCGGCCCGACCCGGGCCGCCGGGGTGTGGCGGACGCGCCCGGCGGCACACTGGCGGTCGCGGGACCACCCCGTCCAACGGCCGCCCCACCAGCGCGCCCTCCGCCCCGGCGCGCGGCGGGCGCCGGGTCCACCGCGCCCACGGCGCACCCGTTCCGCGCACGCCGTCCGACCCGCCCGCGCGGACGTCATCGCGGTGACGACCATGCCCTCTTCCGTGGCGATCTTCCCCACGATCGTGAGTGCGGTTGTGCGGGTGGTTGTGCGCACCCAGGTTCGCGCCCTGGGCGTGGACGCCAGCCTCCACAGGGCCTACGGTGGCACATCAACCGCCCTGCGGCCGCCGTCGCCCCACACCCTCTGACCAGCCGCGACACGCTCGCACCTACGACTCCCGCGCCACTGCGCAGCACCGCCCCACCGGCCCTCGCCGGCCCTCCGCCCGGCCGTCCCGCCACCTCGCCGCACCCGATCGCCACCGGAACCGGCCTGGCGGCGGCGGGTTCCGGGCATTCCATCGGATTGGTCACCCAGCGCACCGAGGGCCTACCGTAGAGTGAGCACAGATGATCGACCGTCAGAAACCCATCTCCCTTTCCGAGAAGCCGAGATGACCAACCGTCACGAGAGTTCAGCCGAGCCGCCCCCGAGGCCCGGCGAGCCGGCGGAGGTGCCCCTGGAGTTCACCGCGTTCTGCGAACTCCACCGCCCCCGGTACCTCAGCTACGCGCGCGTGTGGCTGACCGAGCACAGCGCCGCGGCCGTCGCCGTCCAACAGGCCTTCGCGGAAATCGCGGTGCACTGGCGGGAGTTGATGGGCAGCTCCAACCCCACCGCGCACGCCTGGGAGATCCTGCGCGGCACCGTCGCCGACCACACCCGCCAGGCGACCCCCGCCCCGGACCGCCACCCGGCCGACGACGACCTGGCGATCCTGCACTACGTCGTCGGCCTCGCCGCCCCCGAGATCGCCGACGTCATCGGCACCGACGCCGCCAGCGTGGCCGGACGGCTGCGCCGCACCATGCTGCGCGAGGCCTCCGGCTGGTGACCCCGCGCCCCGGCCGCCTCCGGTCCGGCCTCAGACCGGGCCTCGGCCCCGCTCCCGGGCCCGGCTCCAGGACCGGCTCCAGGACCGGCTTCAGGACCGGCTTCAGACCCGCTCGCCCGTCACGTCGAACAGGTGGTGCACCGGGTCGTGGATCAGGTACCGGGAGAACGACTCGACCGTGAACCGCGCCCCGTCGCTGCGGTTCCCGGTCCGCGCCCACTGCGCCCCCGCCACCCGCTCGAAAGCGGCGGCGAGCGTCTCCGCGGCCTCCGCCAGCTCCCCGGCCACCACCTTCGGGTCCTGCTCCCCGTAGCGCTCGGCGACGGCCGTCTCGTCCTGGTCCCAGTTGGGGAACAGCGGGTCCTCCAGGTCCAGCATCAGGTTCAGCCGGACCTCGAACAGCCGGAACACGTCCCGGACGTGGCACGCGTACTCCAGGTCCGACCACACCCCCGGAGCCGGCCGCCTGCGCAACCCCTCCACGTCCCCCGCCAGCACCGCCAGCCAGCCCTCCGCGTTGGCCCGGACCATCCCGGCGACGTCCTCCCGCACCACCCGCGGAGTCTCCAACCCGCAGTCGGGGCACGGGCGTTCCAGCACCCAGGTCCAGTCCTTGGTGTCGGGGACGATCCCGTCGTCGGCGGTGTTCGTGGCGGCGATCGACGTGCTCTCGACCCGCGTGCGCTCAGGAGTGCTCATGGGCCCAGCATCTCCGCCACCGGGGAACCCCACCAGCGGCAATGACGCCAGCGGTCGCCGAAATACTGCCACCCCCGGCGCATTCACCCGGCGCGTCCGCCCGACACACGCCCCCGTCCCCGCGCGCACCCCAACCGGTGCGCGCCCGCACGCCAGGACTAAACACGTGGACGAACCGGAAGCCGACCATCCATCCTGGCCGCCATGACCGCTCCCACCGATCTCGCCGCCCTCGCCATGAAGCCCACCCTGCACGGCCCCACCATCCGGCTCGTCCCCCTCGACGAACGGCACACCGACCCGATGTGGGAACTCTGCGCCGACGAGACCACCAAACGGCTCACCGGCACCCGCACCGCCTTCACCCGCGACCGGATCCACCAGTGGTGCACCACCCGCGCCCAACAGCCCGACCGCCTCGACCTCGCCGTCGAAGACCCCGCCACCGGCCGCTTCCTCGGCGAGGCCGCCCTCAACGACGTCGACCCCGACAACTCCTCCGCCGGCTACCGGATCGCCCTCACCCCGGACCACACCGGCCGCGGCATCGGCACCGAAACCACCCTCCTGGTCCTGCGCCACGCCTTCGAGACCATCCGCCTCCACCGCGTCCACCTCGAAGTCTTCGAGTACAACGAACGCGCCGCCCACTCCTACCGCAAGTCCGGCTTCACCCTCGAAGGCCGCTCCCGCCAAGCCCACCACTGGGACGACCGCTACTGGGACATCCTCCAGATGGCCGCCCTACGCGACGAATGGCTCGCCACTCACTGACCCGCCCCCCGCCGCCTCCGCACCACCAACACCCCGACGAGAGCGACCACCAGCACCAACCCCCCGGCCGCCACCCCCACGACCACCCCGACCCCGTTCCCACTGCTCGCCTTGTCCCCCTCGGGGACCATGGGCACGACGGCGGGCTCGTCGGTCTCCTCGTCCACCGGAGGCGGAGTGCCCTTCGCCTCCATCCGCCCGAGCAGGGGGTTCTCCCGGGGCCCGTTGTCCACAGCGGGATTCGCCTCCAGGGCCTTCGCCGGCGCGACGAGCCCGTAGCCGTACTGACCGTTGGGCACCGCCGGCCCACCGGCCGGGCTCGTGGCCGACTTGATCATCCGATTGATCACCTGCCCAGCGGACAGGTTCGGGTACTTGGAACGGATGAGCGCCGCCGTCGCGGAGACGTAGGCAGTGGAATCCGACGTACCGTTCCTCCGCTCGTAGCCCGTCGAGGACTTCGGAGCGGAACGGTAGATCCCCACGCCGGGTGCAGTGAGCGTGGTCTCGGGGCCGGACGTGGAACGCTCCCACACAACCCCGTTGGAGTCCACGGCTCCCACCGCCACCACGCCGGGGAAGGCGGCCGGATACTCGACCCCCAGACCGGCCCCGTTGCCCGAACTGGAGACCAGCACGATGTCCTTGGACACCGCGTAGCTGACCGCCTTCCGCAGCTTCGAGTCGAAGCGCGAATATCCTCCGATGGACATGTTGACGACCTTCGCACCGTGGTCCGCCGCGAAGCGGATCGCGTCCGCCAGGTCGTTCTGCTGAGGATCCGGGGTCGGCTGCGGCTCGGAGGTGGACTGGGAGTCCGGGCCGTCGCCGCCAGACTTGATCTTCACCGGGAGGATCTTCGCCTTCGGGGCAAGGCCCATGATCCCGTCCTGGGAACCGTGTCCGTGTCCGGCGATCAGGCTCGCCATCCCGGTGCCGTGGCCGTCGTTGTCCACTCGACCGTCCGTGTTGCCACCGGAGAAGTCACCGCCGGGAAGCACCTGTCCGGTGAGATCCGGCTGATCCTGGCTCACCCCCGTGTCGATCACGGCGACGACCACACCATCGCCTTGGCTCGTCGGCCAGACCTTCGTCTCCGCCTCGAGCGCCTTCAGAGCCCACTGCTGGTCCCTGATCTGATCGGCCGATGCCACCGGTGCCCCGACACCCCAGATCAGTGCCCCAGCGGCAAGGGCCGCCGTACCACGTGCCAACCGGCGGCTCGTCAAACCTGGTCACCCCACTCAGCGCGGCATCCCACAGGTCACCGACCTGCGGGATGCGATCAGAACCGTTGTCCGCTCACGGACCGGCTTTCATTCCACCACGTTCGGATTCGCGGGCTTCTTCGACGCCCAGGTCTCCTCGTCCTCAACGAGGTAGTCGGGCCGCTTGCCGTCCTTCCCCCGCTCCTTCTTGCGTCCTTGTGCTCCACCCAGCGGGATACCGGGAGACGCGCCGTTCGTCGTAGCGGGGCCCGACTCACCCCTGAGGCGATTGCGTGCTCCCAGCCCGGACCCGCCTTCCGTGAACGACTGCTTGCCCTGTGCGCCACCCGGCTTCGCCGTCTCTCCCGCGACCCCGCCAGGTCGCGCCAGAGAAACCCCGGACTGCCGGCCACCAGAAGCTCCAGGGCCTCGGGCGCCCATGACCGGACTGACCTCACCGGAACCGCCGGGAGCCCGACCGCCACGCGGACCGGAACCCTCGACCGGCACCACGCCACCCGCGATCTCCCGGCCTCCGGGGCCGACCTTCCCCGGGCCGACGATCGGCGCGGCCGGAGAGACGGTCGTCGGGCCGGTGGTGCGAGGGGTCTCCGGACCATTGGCACCCCCGAACGGCCCGGTGGCGGTGCCCCCGGCCTGCACGAGCTCCACTCCGGAGGTCTGTGTCCCGGCCAGCGCCGGACTCGGCATGCTTCCGCTCGCGGGCGCCACTGGCCTGCCGGAGATGCCGTCACCGGAACCACGACCCGGTGGGACCGAGGGCTTCGACGGAGTCTGCGCCGTACCGCCCTTGATCCCCGAGTCGGTCGGAGCAGGCGTACTCCTCGCCACGGGCCGAGCCGTCATCGGCGGCTGGGCGGAACTACGTTGAGAAGGCGGGACGGTCGTCGGCCGTGTCGATGCTCCCGCCGCTCCCACCGAGGTGCCCGACATCATCGCGGCCGCCGTCGCCGCGGCACCACTCGGATCACCCTGGGCGCCGTCTGCGGGGTCGTCCCGGATCGGCTGCCGCGGCCTCGTATCCAACGCCGGCGGGGGCTTCAGGGCCGGGGTGGCGACGCGGTAGTGCATGGCGAGGGTCTGCATGATGGCGGCCGCTTCGGCCTTCTTGCGGTCGGCGAGGGGGATGTGTTCGTCGTCGTCGCCGAAGAGGGCGTCGCCGACGGTGTCCTTGACCTTGTCCCAGTTGCCGGGTTCCTCGGGCATGTCGCGCTTGGCCTTGGCCATGGCTTCGGAGGTGTTGTGGAGGGTGTTGGCCGCGTCGTTGGCGTAGGCGGCGGCGTTGTTGATGCTGGCGGCCAGGGTGAGCATGCGGGTGTGGAAGGCGTCGCTGGTGGTGCCTTCCCAGGAGGTGGCGGCTTCGGTGCTGGCCTTGGTGAGGGTCTGGCGGATCTGCTTGAGGGTGTCGGCGGCCTTGCGCCAGGGGTCGCCGGCGGCCATCACCGCGCCGGGGTCGAGGGCCTGTGCCATGGTGCGGAGCTGGGCGTGGCTGTACTTGGTGAAGTCGGTGTAGACCACGGGCGGTCGGCCTCCGTTCGGGGCGGGCGGGCGGCGGTCAGACGGTGGCGTTGCCGCGGGTGGACGGGGTGCGGTTCTGCTGGGCCGCGGCCTGGCTGCTCGCGGAGGGCTGGGCGACGGACCAGCCGTCGTCGCCGAGCTTGAGCTTCGTGGCGGTGTGCTGGTCCTGCTCCTCGTAGTTGGTGGCGGTGAGGTCGGCCTTCTGCTGGGCCTCGTTCACGGCTTCCTGGAGCTGGTTGAGGACGTCGCGCAGCGCGTCCCGCATGGTGCCGTAGCGGCCGTGGATCTCGGCGGCCTCGGCGAAGGTCCCGAAGGCGGTCTTGCCGATGCCGCTGCGGCCGTGGGCGTCGGTGCCGTCGGCATGTTTCTGGAAGTCGGCGAGCAGCAGCCGTACTTGGCCGGCGAAGGCGCGGAGCTGTTCGACCTCGACGCGGTAGCCCTGTCCGGCTCCGCCGGTCGATCCGGTTCCGGTGGTTCCTGTGCCCATGTCGGCGCCTCCCCCGTGCGTCCGTCCCCCTGGCGGCCGGGGCCGGGCCCCGGTGTCTCATGTCTAACACACCGGGCCCGAATCCCGCCCGGGGCATGGTCAGTTCGCGTTCGTCCCGGTGCGTCGGGCGTCGGCGAGGGCGCGGCGGCAGAGCGAGTCGGCGTGCCGGGTGGTTTCGGGGAGGCGGTAGTGGCGGGCGAGGTCGAGGGTGGTGCGGACGGCGGTGTCGAGGCCGGTGCGGTGGCCGACGGAGACGAAGACGGGTTTGACGCCGGCCCTGGTGCGTACGGCGCGGCCGACCTCCTCGCCGGTGGCGGGGTCGGTGAGGGGGGTCCAGGAGCCGCGTGGTGCGTCGGGTTCGTGGTGGTCGAAGGTGAAGGGGGTCTTGGCGACGCCGAGGGTGCGGAGTCCGGTGAGGATGCCGAGGTGGCTGGCGAGGCCGAGGCGGCGGGGGTGGGCGAGGCCGTAGCCGTCGCAGACGACGGTGTCGGGGGTGCGGGTGAGGGCGGCCAACGCGTCGAGGACGGCGGGGAGTTCGCGGAAGGCGAGCAGTCCGGGGACGTACGGGAAGGCGATCCGGCCGACGGCGGTGGCCTGTTCGACGACGTCCAGGGTGTCGCGGTCGAGCAGGACGGCCGCGGCGGCGACGAGGTCGTGCTCGTCGTCGTAGGCGACGTCCACGCCGGCGATCAGGGTGCCGGGGGCGGCGGGGTCCCGGCCCGGGTCGTCGTGGGGCTGGACGAGCGGGCGCAGCCGCTCCTGTTCGGCGAGTGCCTCGGCCTCGGTGGTGGGCCAGTCGGCGGGGATGGGCATGGTCGGTTCCCCCGGGTACGTGGTGCTCGGTGATACGTGCTCAGCGACAGTGCGTGGCAGGTGCCGGTCTCACCGTACCGAGCGGGCCGGACGACCCCGGGGTGAGCCCGTGCGCCCCCTGTGCCCCCGCCTCCGGGGGCTAGCCTGGACGTACCCGTCCTCCCCGCGGGGTAGCACCACTGGAACCGGCTCCACTCCCGCCCGTTTCCCCCGACGTGCGAAGGACCCCCGCCATGCCGCGCCCCTCCGTCGCCCAGGCCTGCCTCGGCTCGTTCACCGTCGTCGCCACCACGGTGGCACTGCTGGCCGTCTCGGGCGCCTCGGGCGTCCTGGCGGTCGTGGTGCTGGTGGGGTTCGCGCTGGCGCTCGGCACCGTGGTGACGGTGCTTTCGATGTCCGCCGCCGCGGCCAGGTCCGCCACCGTGGCGTCGGACCCCGGGGCCCCGGCCGCCCCGCCGCGCCCCACCGCGACCGCTGCCGGGCACGCGTACGCCCGGCAGCGCTGATCCGCCGCCGGGCGCGGGCGCGTCCCGCCGCGCCGCTCAGACCTCCGTGGTGACCACCACGGTCTTCGCGGCCTTGTCGTGCAGGCACTGCCGGTAGGGCTTGTCGAAGACGCCGAAGAGGCCGTCGACGATCCACCAGAGCGCGGCGCAGCAGAGCACGGCCGGGAGGATGAAGACGGCGGCGCGGGTCCAGGCGGCGGACTGGGTGGGCTTGTTCCCGTCGACGAGCATGGCGACGCGGATCTTCATCGCCTTCTTGCCGAGGGTCTGGCCGTCCCGGCTGAGCATCAGGGCCTCGTAGACGAGGTAGATGGCGCAGCCGAGCCAGAACGCCTCGGTGGAGCCGTTGCGCGTGCTGAGGTCGGTGAAGGGGCCCACGATGATCACGCCGACGGCCTGCATCAGGAGGTAGTCGATCAGCCGGGCGAGGAACCGCTTGGGCCAGGTGCCGATCGGCGGCATGCCGGGGACGGGGCCGGCGCCGGGGGTGCCGTACGCGCCGGGGCCGTAGCCGGTGCCGTGGCCGGGCGGCGGCTGGTCGTACGGGTTCTGGCCGTACGGGTTCTGACCAGGGGTCGGTTCGCCGTACGGGCTTCCGCCGTAGGTGCCCTGGTAGGCGCCGGGGCCGCCGGACCGGTCACCGGACGAGTCACCGGACGGGTCGTGGGACGGGGTCGGGCCCGGCGGCTCGCCTTCCGGCGTGCCGCCGCCCGGCTGCGGGGGCTGCTTGTCGAAGGAGGGCGTACCGCCCCCCTCCGGCTGGGGGCCTGAGGGGTCGTGGGTGCTCATGTCCCAGAGTAGAACATCACATATTCTCGATGTTCGGGACATTTTGTCCGTTTTGCACCGGGCCCTACCGGCCCTCAGCCGCGCACCACCCGGGTCCTGGCCGCGCGGTCCTGCCAGCCCCGCCGCGCCGTACGGTCGAACACCGGCCAGACCAGGCCGAGCAGCAGCACCGCGCCCAGCTGCCGCACGGCCCAGCGGAGCAGCGAGCGGCCGAGGCTCAGCCTGGTGCGGGCCGCGGGGGCGGCGGCGTCCACCACGCGGATCCGGACGATCCGCTTGCCGAAGGTCTGTCCGGTGCGGGCGACCGGCAGCACCTCGTAGAGCAGGCTGACGAACAGCAGGATGCCGATCAGCACGGCGATCTTGCCCAGCACCACGTCGTCCACCAGCCAGACCTGGACCTGGCGCCGGGTGAGGGCGCTGGCCATCCGGGCCTGGTCGACCTTCTGCCGGAGGTGGTCGGAGACCGAGTTGCCGAGCGGGATCCCGGCGGCGACCGCGACCACCAGCAGCACGGCGGTGTCCACCGTCCGCGCCGCCAGTCGGCGGCCGAGGCCGGCCGGCCCGGGGATCCGGGTGGTCCGGGCGTCCCGGGAGGTCCGGGCGGCCCGGGAGGGCGCGGGGACGGGGGTGGCGGCGGACGGGCGGGGCTGGACGGCGGTCTCCCGGACCGCCCGTACGGCGGGCAGCGGAGCGGCGTGGGCGGAGGCGGTCGCCGCCACCGCGGCCAGGGGCTTCGAGGCGGCCGCGGTCGCGGCCGGGACCGGGGCCTGAAGCGGGCCCCGGAGCATCTCCTCGCCGACCACCGGCACCGGGCCCGAGGCCAGGACGGCCGGCACCGGGGCCTCCCGTACCGCCACCGCCACGGCGGGAGCGCCGGCGGCGGCCAGTTCCGCGGCAATCGGAGCACGCTCGGGCTCCGCACGCCCCTGCTCCACCTCGGGCGCCTCCGGAAGCACCCCCCAGGAGACCCAACGCGGCGCGTCGCCCGTCTCCATCAGGCCCCGCTGCGCCCGCGGATCGGCCTGCCAGCCGGACTCGAAATCCCCGGCGACCGGAGCGGCGGCCGGGGCCGGAGCCGGGCCCAGCCCCAGCCCCGGGACGGGGGCCGCCTCGGGCACCGCGCCGAAGGCCACCGACGCGTCCACGACCCCGGGCGGCTCGGCACCGGCGAAACCCGACGGCCCCCCGGACGACGCCCCGGAGGGCACCCCGAACGGCACCCCCGGCGAAACCCCCGACAGCACCCCCGGCCCGTCGACCGTCCGGAACACCGGCCCGCCGATCACCTCCGCCACCCGCGGCCCGAGCACGAAGGACGCCCCGCCCGAGGTCTGGTCGAAGTACACCGGCCCGGTGTCGCCCCCGCCCGCCGGCAGCCCGCCCCGCACCTCCGCCACGGACCCCGGGGGCGCCACCCCGGAAGGCGCCGACCCCGGGGGAACCGACCCCAGCGGCACCGCCCCCAGGGCCACCTGCTCCGGAGCCACCGGTTCCGGGGCCACCGTCCCCGCACACCCCGCCTCCGGCGCCACCGCCTCCAGCAGCACCACCGGCGGCGGCACCGCCCGCGCCGCCGGCCCGCCCGGGACGGGAGGGCGGGTCGCGTACCGGGGCGGCGCCGGCACCTCGCCCTCGGCGGGCGCGGGCCGGCTGGTGCCGGGCACCCAGGCCGAGCCGCCCCAGTACCGGATGAAGCCGGGGATGGAGGGGTCGGGGTAGTAGCCGGGCTCGGGTGCGACGGCCGGGTCGCCGGCGGCGGCGAAGGGGCGGTCCGTCATGGGGGTCTTCTTTCCTGGCAGGGCCTGACGAGGACGGTGCGGGCCGACCGGGCCCGACCACCGCAGACGCGTCCCCCCGCGCGCACGACCAGGCGCGCGCCCGGCGTTCGGCGCGCGTGGGGGAGCCACCGATGGGCGGACAGTCGCCGGGCAGTCACAAAGGGTAGTACCTCATCGAAGCCGTGACGGAAAGTTCGCGAATCCCCGGACAGCGGAGGGTGGCTCAAGGTAAGGAACCCAGCGCACGACGATGGCCCGCGCGCCGTGCCACCCGCCGTTCACCACCCCTCACCAAACTTCCCGAAGAAATCCCGGAAACGTGTGTAAGAGCCGGTGCGGACCGCCCTCTCAAAGGTCACAGGGGCCCGGAACCGGGCACCGCCCGAAGGCAGAGAGGAAGACGATCATGGAGCGTCCCGTCAGCGTCGTCGAGCACGAGCTGGAGCTCAACCTGGTGCTCTCGCCGGAGCACAGCGTCCCCGTCCCGGCCCGACTGTCCTACGGCAGCCACGACCCGTACGCGGTGTACATCACCTTCCACCTGGACACCGGTTCCCCGGTGACCTGGGTGTTCGCCCGCGAGCTGCTGGTCGAGGGCACCTTCCGCCCGTGCGGCCAGGGCGACGTGCGGATCTGGCCGACCCGCTCGGGCCGGCGCAGCGTGCTCTGTCTGGCCCTGAGCTCGCCCGCCGGGGACGCCCTGCTGGAGGCCCCGCTGCCGATCGTCGCGGCCTGGCTGGAGCGGGCGCACCGGCTGGTCCCGCCGGGCAGCGAGCTGGCCGCGCTGGACATGGACGGCTCGCTCGCCGAGCTGCTCGCCTAGGCGTGCGCCGCAGCGTGCACCGGCACGGACAGCAGCAGGGACACGAACACGGACACCCGCGAGAGCACGGCCACGACCGCGGCCGCGACCACGAGCACGGGCAGCGGGCTCGGCAGGAACCGCGAGCGCGGGAACAGGGAAGCAGGAGCGGCGCCCCCGCCGGCTCAGCGGGCCGCGGGGGCCTGCTGACGACCGCGGGCGGCGTCCGGGCCGCCGCTCTCCCGCTGTCCGGGCAGCCGGACCAGCGGCGCGCCGGCCGAGCGCCGTCGGGCCCTTATCCGGACGGCGGCGGCGAGCAGGAAGCAGAGCCCGACCCACGGGTAGACGGAGGTCGGCAGCTGGCGCCACGGTGACATGTCGAGGACGGCCAGGCCGACCGGCTTCGCGGCCCACATCGCGAAGGACAGGAAGGCGACCAGCGTGGCCCAGAAGGCGGCCCGCCAGCGCAGTCGGCGGACGCCGGCCGGGCGGGCGTGCTCGACCGAGGCCTCGGCGGCGAGCAGGACGAGCATCGGCACGCACCAGACCCAGTGGTGGGTCCAGCTGATCGGCGAGATCAGGACGGCGGTGACGGCCGCGCAGCAGACGCCCCAGGCCTCGGCCCGGGGCAGCCAGCGGCCGCTGCGCGCGGCCCAGGCGGCGACGGCGAGGCCGGCCACCGCGACCAGGCCGGCGCCGAGGGTGGCGACGGTGCCGGGGTCGGCGCTGTGCAGCAGGCGGGCGAAGGCGCCGCGCATCGACTGGTTGTCGACGATCCAGGTCTTGCCGACCCGGGAGGAGTCGTAGAGGTACTTGGTCCAGAAGCCCCAGGTGGCGTCGGGCAGGACCAGGGCGCCGAGCAGGAAGGTGCCGAGGAAGGTGAGGCCGGCCACGAAGGCGGCCCGGATCCGTCCGGTGACCAGCAGGTAGACCGCGAACAGGCCGGGGGTGAGCTTGATGCCGGCGGCGATGCCGATCGCCACGCCCTTGCTCCGCCGCCCGTCCGGACGGGTGAGGTCCCAGAGGATCAGGCAGGCCAGCGCGAGGTTGATCTGGCCGTAACGGAGCGTGGTGAAGACCGGTTCGAGCCAGACCCCGAGGCCGGTCACCAGGATCACGCCGATCGGCCGCAGCTCGCGGCGCGGCCACCCGGCCAGCTTGAAGGACAGGTGGGTCAGCAGGGCGAGCAGCCCGATGTTGCCGAGAGTGATCGCCACCCGGAGGAAGGGGACCGGGAACCAGGTGGTCGGGACGAACAGCATCGCCGCGAACGGCGGGTAGGTCGCGGGCAGGTTCCACTCGGTGACGCGCAGCGCGTACAGGTCGGTGCCGTTGGCCACGGCGGCGCCCTCGGCCCGGTAGACGATCATGTCCACCATCGAGGTGTGCACGAAGTGGCGGACCACCGCGTACACCAGCAGGGACAGCAGCGCGACGGCGGAGGCCGCCAGCAGCGGGCGGCGGGGGGCCTCGCGCAGCGCCCGGACGGGGGCGCCGAGGGCCCGGCGCAGCCGGTCCGACAGGGGGGCGGGCGAGGGGTCGGGTGCGGTCCGCACCGGGCTGCGCTCGTCTTGCACCGCTGTCACTGTCCACTCCGTCCACGGCTGGGCCAACCAGCGACGATACCGGATGCCGCCCGGGCGGAACCGGACACGATCGACTACCCGGCGTGACGAACCGGCCCTGACCAGCCGTCCTCCGCCGCGAGCGGGGCACGGACGGCCAGGGCCGGGAATCAGGCGATCACGCGATCACAACCCTCAGCCCTTGTACGCTCCCGGGGCCCGGGTGAAGTCCAGCGGCTGCTGGACGACGCTGGAGCACGCCGCGTCGGCATGGGCCTTGGCCCCTGCGACCAGGTCGTACGGCGGGTGGAGCGGGGTGTCCACGCACAGGGTGTGTCCGGCCCCGGCGCCGACCGGGGGAACGGGCACACCGGTCGCCGTGGGGGTGACGGCCGGGGTGGGGTCGGCGCCGGGGTGGAGGTCGGCGCGACCGACGCTAGCGGTGGGCCGGGGGCGCGGCGGGCGGGCTGAGCGAGCGGTAGAGGTCCCTTAGGCCGCCGTTAAGGAAGAGCGCACGGGCGCCGTACCGCCACACCTGGCGCCCGGCCACCCCGAAACCCCGTCACTTCTGGAACAGCGCGCCCCGGCTCCGCCGCCGTCCGCCCCGCGCGGGCGCCGCCTCCTGCGGCCCGGTGCGCAGCCGCAGCCGGGTCTCGGCGCCGCCGAGCACCGCGGAGCGGCCGAGCGCGAGGTCCCCGCCGGTGGACTCGGCGAGCTTGCGGACGATGTCCAGGCCGAGGCCGGTGGAGCCCTCGCCGCCGTGCCCCTCGCCGCGCTTGAGGGCGGCGGCCGGGTCGCTGTACCCCGGTCCGGCGTCGCCGACCAGCACGATCACCGAGCAGTCGGTGGCCAGTACGTCCACCGAGAAGGCGGTGCCGATGGCGGTGTGCCGGAAGACGTTGCCGAGCAGCGCGTCGACGGCGGCCGCCAGGTCGCCGCGCTGGACGGGCACCGGCGCCGCCCGCTCGGCGCCGGCCAGCTGCCAGCGGCGCCCCTCGTCCTCGGCCAGCGCCGACCAGAAGGCGACCCGCTCCCGGATCACCTCGGCGGCGTCGCAGCCGACCGCGACGACGGGCGCGTCCTCGGGGGCGCGGCGGGCCGAGCGGATGATCTGGTCGACCTCGCGCTCCAGTTGGGCGACCGCGTGCCGGGTGGCGTCGGCCGCGTCGCCCTCGCCGAGCGAGGCGGCGTTGAGCCGCAGCACGGTCAGCGGGGTGCGCAGCCGGTGCGACAGGTCCGCGGCCAGTTCCCGTTCGGCGGCGAGGAGTTGGACCACCCGGTCGGCCATGGTGTTGAACGCCTGGCCGGCCTCGCGCAGTTCCTCCGGGCTGCCCGCGACCAGCCGGCCCTCCACCGGGACCCGCACCGCGAGGTTCCCGGCGCCGAGCGAGCGGGCGGCGGCGGCGAGCTTCCGCGCGGAGGCGACGATGCGGCTGCCCATCCGGTCGGCGACCAGCACCGAGATGGCGACCAGGCCGAGCGCCACGGCGGAGAGCACCTGCCAGGCGGTGGCCACGCCCCGGGTGAGGTCGCTCTCGGCCACGAACACCTCGACCACCGCGGTCCGCCCGGTGTCCACCGCGACCGGCTGGAGCAGGGCGTACCCGCCGGCCACCTTCACGGTGAAGGAGCGGCCCTTTCCGCCGGCCGTGGCCACGTCGGCCGCGGCGGCGCGCCCCTCCCCCAGCATCGGGCCCTCGGGCTCGCCGGTCCCGGCGGCCGCCACACCGGGGCCGCCTCCGCCCGTCCCCGCGGCCACCGTCCCGGGGCCGCCCCCGCCCGTCCCCGCGGCCGCCGCGTCGGCGCCGCCCGCTCCGGCGGGCTGCCCGGCCGCCGGAAGGTGCACCGCCATCCGCCCCTGCCCGCCCGCGTCCGTACTGGCCAGGGCCCGGTTGACCGCGTCCTCGTCGGTGGTGATGGCCAGGGCGGGCCCGAGCGCCGCGGCCTGGCGCTCGGCGGCGGTGAAGGCCCGGTCCCGCGCGGTCTGTTGGACCATCAGCCCGAGCGGGATCAGGAAGGCCAGCGCGACCATCGTGGTCCCGGCCACCGCGGCCTTGATCAGGGCCCAGCGCAGCGAGCGCCCGAACCGCCTCATGTCCGGTGCTCCGGCAGTCCTCCGGCGGCCTCCAGTCGGACCCCGACGCCCCGGACGGTGTGCAGGTAGCGGGGGTTGGAGGCGGTCTCGCCGAGCTTGCGGCGCAGCCAGGAGAGGTGGACGTCGATGGTCTGGTCGCCGCCGTAGGTCTGCTGCCAGACCTCGGCGAGGATCTCCTTGCGCGGCACCACCACGCCGGGCCGGGCGGCCAGGAAGGCCAGCAGGTCGAACTCACGGCGGGTCAGGTCGAGCGGCCGTCCGTCCAGCGCGGCCTCCCGCCGCTGGAGGTCGATGGCCAGTCCGCCGACCCGCAGCACCTGGGCGACGGGGGCCGCGCCGCTGCCGAACCGCCGCAGCACGGCGGTCATCCGGGCGCTGAGGTGCTCCCCGGAGAAAGGTTTCACCAGGTAGTCGTCGGCGCCGTCGTTGAGCAGCCGGATGATCTCGGCCTCGTCGTCCCGGGCGGTGGAGATGATCACCGGCACGTTGGTCAGGCCCCGGATCATCTTGAGCGCCTCGCTGCCGTCCAGGTCCGGCAGGCCGAGGTCGAGGATCACCAGGTCACAGCCGACCTGGGCGACCTCCCGCAGCGCCTCCAGAGCCGTGCCCACACTGCGGACCGCGTGACCGGTGTCGGTCAGGTGCCGGATGAGGGCGGATCGTACGAAGGGGTCGTCCTCGACCACGAGCACTGTTGCCATGGGCCTGCACGGTACGCCATCGCCGGTCAGTGGTCTGTACCTCGGGGGTGGGTCCGGACATTGTGCAACTGCCCTGCTGAATACCGGGGGTGCCGGTCTCCATCCGTATGGAAATACGGCAGGATGTGCGGACGATGCGGAACGGACTGGTACAGCTCGGCGCCTGGGCGGCGGCCACCGGGGCGGCGGTGGCGCTGTCCTGGCTCGGCGTGCACGCGGTGCTGACCGGCGCCGCGTTCGAACGGCCCACGGCGCTGCCGCTGCCCTCCCCGAAGGCCGACGGCACGCTGCACTCCGCGCCCGCCACCGCGGACCAGCCGCGCTCCGCCGCACAGTCCACGCCCCCTTCCCCGGCGGCCTCCCCGACCACCGGCACCACCAACGCCGCCACCGCCGCCACCGCCCCGCACGGCCCGGCCCCCGCCACCACCGCCGCCGCGCCGCCCACCCGCCGGCCCGTCCCCACCGCCACCACGACGTCCACGGTGAAGAGCTACCCGATCCCGGGCGGCAAGGTGGCGCTGGACCTGAAGCCGGACCGGGCCACCCTGGTCTCCGCCACCCCGGACCCGGGCTGGCAGATGCAGGTGTGGACCGACGGCCAGTGGCTGCGGGTCGACTTCACCCGGGGCGACGAGGCCAACTCCGTCTTCGCCTCCTGGAACGGCCACCCGCCGATCGTGGAGACGGCGATCCGCTGAGGCGCTCCCGGCGGACCGTCAGGAACCGGTCCGCCGCACGACGCCCCGTCAGAGGCCGTCGCACGGCACGTACCCCGGCAGGTACGGCCCCACGTACCCCGCCCGGTCCACCAGCGTGTGCCTGGTCCCGCCCGGCACCCCGATGGTGGCGAGCACCACCGCGCCGTAGTCGTCCCGCGCCTCGTACGGCTCGGCCAGCGACAGCGCGCCCCGGTCCACCGCGTAGTCGTAGGCGTAGTAGACGTCCGGCACGCTCACCGCGAGGTCCAGCACCCCGTCCCCGTACCGGTCCAGGTACGCGGTCAGCTCCCGGCCGCGCGGGCCGCCGGTCCGCACCCGGGACGCGGTCCGGGAGGCGGTCCGCACCGGGGCGGCGGGCCCCGGCGGGGCGGCGGGCACCGGGGAGGTGAGCACGATCCGCGTGCCCGGCGCCGCGAGCACGTACGAGAGCAGCTCCGGCTCGCCGGTCTCCGGCCCGGCGTACGCGGTACATCGCAGCCCGAGCGCGGCGCAGTAGCGGCGGGCCGCCCGCTCCGCGTCGGCGACCGCGAAGACCACCGCGTCGGCGCGGCCCATCGGCAGCGGCCCCGCCTCCGCCGGGTCCGCTGGGAGGTCTGCCCCGAACAGGGCGGGTTCGGCGGCGGTGTCGGTCATGACTGCCCTCCCGGTAGGCGTACGGACCATCGTGGCCGCCCCCGGCACCGGGGGTGGGGCCCTGCGCACGGGGGTGTGGCTGGAGGGTGTCGCCGGGCCGACCCGCGCGCAACTGTTCCGTTTCCTCCTGGTCAAGCTGTGCCCCGGAGCGGGAGAATCGGCCGCGCCGCTGTACAGAATGCCCACCACAGGACGGTGCCGCGAATGCCCCCCGCCCACTCGCCGAGCTCCCCCGGCTCCCCCAACTCCGCTGCCCCTCAAGGGAATTCCATCGTGGGCAGTACGAACGACACGATCGACCCGCTGGACGGCCGGCTGATCCGGCTGCTCGCCGAGGAGCCCCGGATCGGGGTGCTGGAGTGCTCGCGCCGGCTGCAGGTCGCCCGGGGCACCGTCCAGGCCCGGCTGGACCGGCTCCAGGCCAAGGGCGTGATCGGCGGCTTCGGCCCGGAGGTGGACCCGGCGGCGATCGGCTACCCGGTGACGGCCTTCGCCACCCTGGAGATCTCCCAGGGGCAGGGCGCGGACGTGCGGGCGCACCTGGCGAGCGTGCCGGAGGTGCTGGAGCTGCACACCATCACCGGGATCGGGGACATGCTGGTGCGGATCGTGGCCCGGTCCAACGCCGATCTGCAGCGGGTGATCGACCGGGTGCTGGGCTTCGACGGGATCGTCCGCTCGTCCACCGCGATCGTGCTGGAGAACCCGGTGCCGTACCGGATCCTGCCGCTGGTGGACCAGGCCGCCGCCGAGTAGGAGGGTCCGCGCCACGCCACGCGCCGATTCGGCATAGGCAGGAGGCGTCGGGGGCCGCAAGATTTATGTATGAACGTTCTACAAATCCTGGCGCCGCTCTCCGGCCCGCTGATACCCGTGGCGGCCGCGCCCTCCCCCTGGTCGGCCCCCGCATGACGAACGCCGTCGCGGCCGACGGTACCGCCCCCACCCTCATCGCCTCCGCCCAGCGCGCCCTGCGCCTGCTGGCGGCGGCCGCCCGCTACCCCAAGGGCGCCACCGCCAAGCAGCTCGCCCGGGACACCGACCTCGCCCTGGGCACCGCCTACCACCTGCTGCGCACCCTGGTGCACGACCACTACCTGGAGCGCCACAGCGGCCGCTACCTGACCGGCCCCGCCGTCACCGGGCTGGTCCGGGACGACGGCCCGCCCACCGACCGGGCCCGGCTCAGGGCCCTGCTGGGCCTGCTCGCCGACGAACTGTCCGCCGCCGTCTACTTCACCTGGTACCGGCACGGCGAGGTGGAGCTGATCGAGGCCGCCGAGGCCCCCGGCGCGCCGCTGATCGACCGGCACAGCTGGCGGGTCGGCGCCCACGCCCACGCGGCCGGGAAGACCCTGCTCGCCCTGATGACCGCCGAGGAGCGCCGGGCCCACCTGGCCCGCTACCCGATGGTGCCGTTCACCCCGTACACCCTGCGGGACCCGGCCTGCCTGCCGCTGCTGCCCCGCCAGGGCCCGCGGCGGGCCGTCCCGATCACCCAGTTCCAGGAGTACGCGCTCGGCTCGGCGGGTGCGGCGGTGCCGATCGTCGCGGGCAACGGCATCGGCGCGATCTCGGTCTCCCTGCCGATGGCCCAGGCCCACCGGCTGGCCGGGATCGCCGCCGAGCTGCGCACCCGGCTCGGCGAGGACTTCGCCGCGGTCGCCTTCGGGATCTGACCGCGCGGGCCGGGCCGACCCCGTGCGGGGGGACGCCCGGCCGACCGGAGGCCCGCACGAGGCCGGCCGGAGGTCAGCAGGACGGGACGCTGCCGCCGCTCTTCAGCGCCTCCAGGGCGGAGACCGCCTCGCCGAGGGTGCCGACCGGCACCAGCCGCAGCGACTTCGGGGTGTTCACCTTGGCGTCCGAGCACTCGTCCTTGGGCAGCAGGAACACCGTCGCGCCGTCCCGGGCCGCCGCCTGCGTCTTCAGGGGGACGCCGCCGACCGGGCCGACGGTGCCGTCCGCCTCGATGGTGCCGGTGCCGGCCACGGTGAGCCCGCCGGTGAGGTCGCCGCCCTTGCCGTCGCCGGCCAGCTTGTCGACGATGCCCAGCGCCAGCATCTGGCCGGCGCTCGGGCCGCCGACCGCGCCCAGGTCGACCTTGACCTTCACCTGGTCCGGCGACAGGCGGAGGTAGTTCAGCGCGGCCGCGGTGGCGGCGTCCTGCGACTCGGCCATCTGCGCGGCGGTCGCCTCGTCGGCCTTCACCGGGTTGCTCTCCGGGTAGACCGTCTCGGTCGGGCGCACGGCCTCCTTCGGGTCGAACCAGGCCTGCATCGAGCGCCAGAAGGTGTTCTTCTGCCCCGGGTTGGTCGCCGTGATGGTGACCATCCGCAGCTCGCCCTCGGTGGTGCGCAGCGGCGCGCCCGTGATCGTGAGGACCGGCTTGTCCTCGTACGAGCCCAGGGTGTCCGCGGTCAGGCCCGGCCAGGTGATCGTGTACGGCAGCGGGACGAAGGCGGCCACCCCGAACAGCGCGGCGACCAGCACCCCGCACAGCGTGAGCGCGCGGGTCCGCGGGGAGGTGAGGGCCTTGGAGAGCTTGGTGTCGGACACAAGGGGAATCCAAACACACCCGACACCGGGTGCGGGCGCTACCTCAGGGCGTCGGCCACCTCGGTCGCCGCCTCCACCACCCGGGGGCCGACCCGCTCGGGCACCATGCCGTTCAGCATCACCACGCCGACGCTGCCCTCGATGCCGCTCAGTCCGACCAGCGCGGCGGCGGCCCCGCTCGCCCCGGACTGCTCCTCCGCCCGGGTGATGACGAAGCCCTGCTCGGGCCGGCGCTGGCTGGGGAAGGTGCGCGCCTCCAGGATCGCCCGGCCGGCCGCGCTCTCGGTGAGCGGGTGGCGCAGGCCGGTCCGGTAGGCGACGTGGAAGTCGGTCCAGCTGGGCTCGACCACGGCGACGGCCAGCGCCTCGTTGCCGTCCACCAGGGTCAGGTGGGCGGTGGCGCCGAGGTCCTCGGCGAGGCTGCGCAGGGCCGGCAGCGCGGCCTCGCGCAGCAGCGGGTGCACCCGGTGCGCGAGGCGCAGCACGCCGAGGCCGACCCGGGCGCGCCCGCCGATGTCCCGGCGGACCAGGCCGTGCTGCTCCAGGGTGGCCAGCAGCCGGTAGACCACGGTCCGGTTGACGGCCAGCCGGGCGGCCAGCTCGGTCACGGTGAGCCCGCGCTCGGAGTCGGCGAGGAGCTTGAGGACCCGGACGCCGCGGTCCAGGGTCTGGGAGGTCTCGGCTGTCACGACGGGCAATCCTTTCCGCGGCGCTCGCGGGGCGGGCGGCGCCGTTCCAAGGTCGGTGTCGCGCGCAGGTGGGGGTGGCCGCGCTCGGGCCGTACGGCGTCGTCGTTGACGCGCACGGCCCTGCGACGCCGTCCCGCGGGGGTTGCCCGACGGAAGAGCGTGGGGGAAAGGTAGTGAAGGAAATGACGCGACGGAAGTGGTTGTCCAAAATTCGGGCGTGATCAACTCCAACAGCGCCTCGGATTCGGGACGAACCCCCGCGATTCGCCGGGTGCGTCGGGCTCCGGACGCGCCCCCGGTCCGATGACCGGACGCGCCGCCCTTCGAAGCCCCTCCGCCGACAGGCCCCGCCGGGCCGCCGCCCGGACTAGTTGGCCCACTCCCGGATCTTCACGATCCGCGCCTTGAGCTGGTTGGCGGTGGCCTGCGCGGTGAGCGGCCCGCCGCACTGGCGGCGCAGCTCGTTGTGGATGGTGCCGTGCGGCTGGTTGGTGCGGTGGTGCCAGGCGGCCACCAGCGCGTTCAGCTCCTTGCGCAGCTCCCGCAGCTCCTGGTGGGTGACCACCGGCCGCTGCTCGGCCGGCAGCTCCAGCAGGTCGGCCTCCTCGGCGGGCTTGGTCTTGCTGCGCTGGATCTGCCGGTGCTGGCGCTTCTGGAGCAGCATCTGCACCTGGTCCGGCTCCAGCAGGCCCGGGATGCCGAGGTAGTCCTCCTCCTCCTCGCTCCCCGGGTGGGCCTGCATGCCGAACTCCATGGCGTTGTACAGGACCCGGTCGAAGACCGCCTCGGAGCCCAGCGCCTCGTAGGAGAACTCGTCGCCGCCCGCGCCGTCCGGCCCGTCGTTGGCCCGCTCGGCCTCGGCGAGCAGCCGGTCCTCCTCGTCGAAGAGGCCGTCGCCCTCCTTCTTCGGCCGGTCCAGCACGTGGTCGCGCTGGAGCTCCATCTCGTTGGCGAAGCCCAGCAGCATCGGGATGGTCGGCAGGAACACCGAGGCCGTCTCGCCGCGCTTGCGGGCGCGCACGAAGCGGCCGACGGCCTGGGCGAAGAACAGCGGGGTGGAGATCGAGGTGGCGTAGACCCCGACGCACAGCCGGGGCACGTCGACGCCCTCGGACACCATGCGGACGGCGACCATCCAGCGCGAGGTCCCCTCCGCGTAGTCGGAGATCCGCTTGGAGGCCTCGGTCTCGTCGGAGAGGACCAGGGTGACCTTCTCGCCGCTGATCTCGCGCAGCATCTTGGCGTAGGCGCGGGCCACGTTCTGGTCGGTGGCGATGACCAGTCCGCCGGCGTCCGGGATCGCCTTGCGGACCTCGGTGAGGCGCCGGTCGGCGGCCTGGAGGACGGAGGGGATCCACTCGCCCTGCGGGGACAGCGCGGTGCGCCAGGCCTGGGCGATCAGGTCCTTGGTCATCGGCTCGCCGAGCCGGGCCTCCAGCTCGTCGCCGGACTTGGTGCGCCAGCGCATGTTGCCGCTGTAGCTGAGGAAGATCACCGGGCGGACGACGTGGTCGGCGAGCGCGTGCCCGTAGCCGTAGGTGTAGTCGGCGATGGACTTGCGGATGCCGTCGCTGCCCGCGTCGTAGGCCACGAACGGGATCGGGTTGGTGTCGGAGCGGAACGGCGTACCGGTCAGCGCCAGTCGGCGGGTGGCCGGTTCGAAGGCCTCGAAGCAGGCCTCGCCCCAGGACTTGGAGTCACCGGCGTGGTGGATCTCGTCCATGATCACGAGGGTCTTGCGGGCCTCGGTCCGGTTGCGGTGCAGCATCGGGTTGACCCCGACGCCCGCGTAGGTGACCACGATGCCGTGGTAGTCCCGGGAGAGCGGCCCGGAGGAGTACGCCGGGTCCAGCCGGATGCCTATCCGCGCGGCGGCCTCGGCCCACTGCTTCTTCAGGTGCTCGGTCGGTGCGACGACCGTCACCTGCTGCACCAGGTGGTTGTGCAGCAGGTACGAGGCCAGGGTGAGCGCGAAGGTGGTCTTGCCTGCGCCCGGGGTGGCGACCGCGAGGAAGTCGCGCGGCTGGGTCTCGATGTACTTGTCCAGCGCGCCCTGCTGCCAGGCCCGCAGCTTGCCGGCGGTGCCCCAGGGGGCGCGGCCGGGGAAGGCCGGGGAGAGGTGGTGCGAACCGGCGGGCGCGGCGTGGCCGACGGATCGGACGGGCGCCTGCGGCTCCGGTACGTCGGAGAACAGCGGCATCGAGGAGGCGGCGGCAGTACTCACGGTCTCCGAGGGGGATCATCGCAGGTCAGAGGCGGTTTTGCGGCCTCACCCCGCGGTCGGGCGGCAATCGGACAACCCGCCCAGCGTACCGGGTCCGGCGCCGTTCGGGCCTCCAGGCGGCGCTCCGCGCCGGGCCCGTGCGGCCGGAAATCGATGTGACCCGGATCACACCGATTGCCTCGTGGAACCCGGTAAGCACCACCGGTCCCGGGACTCTCACCAGGGTGAGGCCGCAGCAACCCTCACTGCTGTCACGCAGCCTCGCACCGAACCGAAGGGACCCCGCCCGTGCGCACCGTCGAAGAGACCGTCCAGGCCCGCCTGATCCTCTCCTCCCACCGCTCCGTCCGGCTGCGGGTGGGGCTCTCCTACCTGCCGGAGGACCCGCTGGCCGTCCGGATGGCCTTCCCCGCCGAGTTCTCGCTGGACGACCCGGCCGAGCGCCGGGGCTCCGAGGACATCGTCTGGGTCTTCGCGCGCCAGCTGCTCTCGGCCGGTCTGGAGCTGCCGTCCGGCGCCGGGGACGTCCACGTCCGGCCCGCGGTCGGCCGGCGCACCATGGTCGAGCTGCGGGCGCCCGAGGGCACCGCGCTGCTCCAGTTCGACGCCGCCGACCTGCGCCGCTTCCTGTGGCGCAGCCGGCTGGTCGTCCCGGAGGGCGAGGAGCACCTGCACCTGGACGCCGACCGCGCGCTCGCCCAGCTGCTCGGCTGACGGGGGCGCCGGCCCGCGGGAGCGCCCCCGTGCTTCCGGGCCGTGACGCGCCCGCCCGCGTGGTGAACCGTCCGTCCGCGTCCGTCGCGCGGCGACCCGGGTCCGGGGCCCGGGAAGCCCGTACGGTCGCGCCCCCTGGGCGGGTCAGCCCGAGAGCTTGCGCATCAGCCGGACGCCCTGGGCCGCCGTCAGGTGCGGCAGGTACGCCTTGCCGATCGCCCTGGTGATGCCGGGCAGCGCGGCCGGGTCGGGGTACGCCATGTACATCGGCCGGTACTCCGGCTGGAACTTCGCCTTGAACGCCAGCAGCGAGCGGAAGCCGTACACCGGCTCCAGCACCTTGCCCATCCAGTCCAGCATCCGCTGCAGGCCGGTGGGCTCCTCGTCCTGCCCGGTCCGGGCCAGCGGCGCGCCCGACAGCGACAGGAAGCGCGCGCCCTCCTCCTTGAAGCCGAGCGCCGCCGAGGCGATCAGGAACTCGCTGACGCCGCGGAAGCCGTCCGAGCGCCGGCGCATGAAGTCCAGCGTCCAGCCGACCGGCACGCCGTTCTCGTACACCGGCATCCAGCTGGTCAGCCCGTGCACCACCCGCTGCTCGTCCACCGCGATCAGCACCCGCACGTCCGGGTCGTCCAGCTCCTCCAGCCCGCCGAGCGTGAAGCCCATCTCCGGCAGGCCCTTCTCGGAGACCCACTCCTCGGAGATCGCCCGGATCTGCTCCCGCAGCGCCAGCGGCGCCTCGTGGTACGCCCACCACTCCGCGGAGATGCCCTGCTTGCCGGCCTTGTTGAGGGCGGTGCGGATGTCCTGCCACTTGCGGCCGGTGAAGGCCAGCTCGGGCAGCGGCACCACGGTGTCCTCGGCGACCTGCACCGAGCGCCAGCCGAGCTGCGCGGTGGCGGCCCTGGTCTCGCCGCAGACGCTGTAGAAGCACGGCGTCCAGCCGCGCGCGTCGCAGTACCGGGCGAAGCCGGCCACCGCCCGGGCCCGGTCCTCCGGCGCGCCGAACGGGTCGCCGGTGGTCAGCGCGACGGTGCCCACCACCCGGTAGGCGACGGCCGCCCGGCCGCCCTCGTCGAACCAGTAGTGGTTGCCGTCCCAGGTGGCGATGAAGGAGAGCGTCCCGCCGCCGTGCTCGGCCAGCAGCGCCCGCGCGCGGGCGGCCGCCGCCGCGTCGGTGTGCAGCACCGGCCGGCGGAAGACCGACAGCAGCACGGCCAGCGCGACCGCCCAGAACGCCAGCCCGCAGTACGTCTCCAGGAAGCGCGCCACCGGCCCGACCGCGATCGGGTAGTCCGGCAGCAGGTCGTTGTACGCGGGCGGCAGGAACTGGGCCGGCAGCCCGGCCACCAGCCGGCGGGCGGACGCCCCCGGCTCGAACTCCCCGGCCACCAGCCGCCCGACCCCCACGTAGGTGGCCGCGGAGGCGAGCGCCGCGCCGCCGAGCACCAAGGCCAGCCGGCGCACCGAGCGGCCGGACAGCCGCAGCAGGAACCGCTTGCGGGTGGCCACCAGCAGCGCGGTGGTCAGCAGCGGCAGCAGCAGCGCCTCGACGAAGTACTGCACCACGTCCCGGCTGACCGGCCCGGCGTCCAGGTAGAGCCAGCACAGCAGCGCCGCCCAGAGCAGCTCGGTGGCCACGGTGACCAGCCAGGCGAACCGCAGGCCCCGGCGCAGCCCCTCGGCGAGCACCAGCAGCAGCGCCGGGATCAGCGCGGCCATCATCCGGCCCGGGGTGTCGAAGATCCGGACGACGGCGTGCGCCCGGGCGCAGTCGTGCGCCGACTGCGCGCAGAAGTCGGCCACCTCGTCCGGGCTGAGCCGGTGCGAGAAGTACAGCTCGGAGAAGGTGTTGAACGGCCCGCTGGCGTTGTCGTACAGCGAGGCGAGCAGCGGCCCGAAGGCGGCCGCGACCAGGCAGAGCGCCACCAGCACCCGGGTCTCCGAGTGCGAGGAGCGGTGCGTGCGCAGGTGCGGGCGGCCCCGGCTGACCAGCGCGCCCAGGCCGAGCCCGGCCAGCGCGGCGGCGCACCGCTGGACGCTCTGCAGGTGGCCCACGTACAGCGTCATCACCAGCGGGACGAGCAGCACCAGCAGGTGCAGCCGGCGGCGCCAGAGCACGGTGAGCCGGTACCCGAGGACCCCGGCCAGCGCGAACACGCCGACGCCGGGGCCGACCGAGATCTGGTCGGCCACCGAGGCGGTCCACTGCTCCCCCGCCGAGGAGCCGAACGCGACCAGCCCGGTGCCCAGCAGGGTGCCGACCACCTGCCCGCCGACCAGCACCGCGAGGGTGCGCAGCCGCCCGAGCCGGTGCTCGGCGGCCGGGCCGACCAGGAGCAGCAGCAGGCTGGTGAACACGTACGAGCCGCGGCCCGAGCACCAGAACATCGAGGTGACCGGCGTCCACCAGTGGCCCTCGGCCAGCGTGGACAGGCCGATGCCGGCCCGCTCCAGCAGCCGGTCCGACGGGCCGTGGCCCAGGCTGCGGGTGGCCGCGCCGAGCAGCCAGAGCCCGGCCAGCAGGGCCAGCGTCAGCGGCGCCGAGCGCAGCCGGGCGCCGAGCACCCCGGCCGCCCGCCGGACCTTCTGCGGGCGCGGCTCCGGCGTCCGGGTGACCGGCGCCCGGTCGGCCCGGTCGGTGCCGCGCTCGGCCGAGCGCTCCGCGTCCGGCCCCGGCCCGCGCTGCTCGCCGACGGTGGCCAGCGCCGTCCCCGCCCCGGTCACCGGGTCAGCCCGGTCTGCTGGGCGAGCCACGGGAGCTGCTGGGCGATGCCGGGCCGGAAGACGACCCAGCCGTGGCCGCCCGGCATCAGTTCGAACTTGGACTTCATTCCGGCCGCCTGCGCGGCCTGGTAGACCTTCTCCATCTGCGGTCTGAACTCCTCGTCGGTCTCGCCGACGACCAACGCGACGTTGGTGTCCGGGAACTTCTTGCGGGCCATCACCTGGAGCGGATCGACCGCGTCGAACTTCTTCTCGTCACCACCGAAGGCGGCCTTGACGGTCTGTTCCCGACTGCCCAGGGTCGGTTCCTCCTGCCCGGACATGTCGAGGACGGTGCCGTACACGTCGGAGGCGTTGACGCCGAGCTGGAGGGCGCAGGTTCCACCCATCGAGGCGCCCCCGATCGCCCAGGACTTCCGGCCGGCCGCCGTCTGGAGGTGCTGGTGCACCCACTCGGGGACGTCCACCGCCAGGTAGGTCTGGGTCTTGGCGATCTTGGAGTCGAGGCAGAGCGTGTTGGCCCAGGTGGAGCCGAGCTGGTCGGGCATCACCACGATCGGCGCGAGGCCGCCGTGGTCCGCGGCGTAGGCGTCCAGCGCCTCGTTGATCTGCGCGGAGAGCACCCAGTCCCCCGGGACGCCGGGCTGACCGGTGATCATCACGACCACCGGGAGCAGCGGCCGCGGGGTGGCCTGGTAGGCGGGCGGGAGGTAGACGTACGCGTCGCGGGCCTTGAAGCCCGACTTGGTGCCGGGGATCGGCACCACCGACACGGTGCCCTTCTCGGGCAGGTCCGCCGGGGGCTGCCAGACCTCCTCCAGCGTCCTGCCCGGCGGGGCGGCCACGGTCTGGCCCGCCTTGTCGGCGACCAGCCCGTCGGTCTTGGTCAGCCACGGCGCGAGCATCACGCGCCCGCTCGGGAACTGGCCGAAGCCGATGTTCACCTCGGAGGAGGCCATCAGCACCACCAGGCCGCACAGGCCCAGCGCGAGCCCCCGCCGCCGCCAGGTGAGCCGGCGCATCCGGTAGCCGGCCAGGCAGAGCCCGGTCAGGGCGATGGCTATCCACCAGGTGACGTACTTGGGCGTGCCCTCCGGGAAGGGGTGCCACCAGCCGTCGACCACGACGTCCAGCAGCCAGCTGAGCGCCGCGGCGGTGATCAGGGCGGCGGGCAGGCGGACCCGCCACCAGCTCCGGCCGCGGCCGACGGCGAGCGCGATCAGCGCCGCCCAGCCGGCCGCCAGCACGGCGTGCGGGATCAGGCCCTCGGTGAGCGGCCAGTCGATCGGGTTCCAGCGGGAGGCAAGGGTCAGCGTGCTCATGCGGCTTTGCCCGGCGGGGTGGTGTCGGCCAGGAAGCCGTAGGCGACGACGTTGCCGTCGTAGCCGTGCTCCTCGCTGTACGAGCCGCCGCAGGTGATCACCCGCAGCTGCGCGTCAGTGGCCTGACGGTAGACCCGATCGTCCGGGAAGTCCTTTCGGTCGTGCACTTCGATGGCGTAGAGCTGGTAGACGGCGGTGGCGCCGTCCGCCCGGGCGATCTCGATCCGGTCCCCCCGACGGAGCGCGCCCAGATGATAGAAGACCGCGGGGCCGGTCTTGTTGTCGACGTGTCCCGCCAGGATCGCGGTACCGCGCTGGCCGGGGCTGGCCCCGCCCCGGTACCAGCCCGCCAGGTTGCGGTCCGCCTCGGGCGGGGTCTGCAGGTGGCCGTCCGCGTCCAGTCCGAGCGCGGTGACCGGGGCGTCCAGGCGCACCGCCGGGATGCGGATCCGGGTCGGCGCGGACGGGCCCAGCGGAGGGACGACCGAGACCGGCGTGATCCCGGCCTGGGCCTGGCCGGCCCCCGGTGCGGGCGGCAGCGACGGGCCTCCGTCGTGCACGAGCCAGGCACCGAGCACCAGCGCGGCACCCGCCGCCAGGGTGCCCGGCCAGGGCCCCCTGCTCTGCTGGACGCCCACGGGCGCTCCCCTCTGCCGACGGAACCCCGCTTCCTGGGAGTTTCCTGGGAAACAATTCAACCGGAACGGACTGTAAGGCACGTCCATACGACGGTCGTACCGGCACCCGCCGATCGGCAGGGCTGACGCCCTCTTTCGTGCGCCCCGTGGGCACCCGGTCGCGGAGCGCGACGGCCGCCCCCCGCATACGATCGCCGCAGGAACACTCCCGACACGAGCTACCGACGGTTCTACGGACCCGATCGGTTGCGGCGTTCGGGCGATCGCTCCGGACGACGCGCTGCGCCTCTCCGACCGGCCCCGCCCCCGTGCCATGCTGACCCGGCCACGGGTTGTATCACCCACTTGTCCGACCGGACTCCGCACTCCCGCACGCCGCCCCACCGCCCCACGAACGGAGTGACCATGGAAGCCCTCTCACGCCGCACCCTGCTGGCGGCGGGCGCCGCCACCGCCGCCACCCTGGCGGCCGGCTGCGGCAGCGACCACGCCACCGGCGGAGTGCGGGTGCCCGGAGCCGTCGTCCCGGCCACCGGCGCGGCCGACGAGCGGGGCGACACCCCCGCCCCGGCCCCGGCCCCCAAGCCGCAGGCCGTCCTGATCGGCGACGGCTCCACCTCGGACACCGGCGCCCAGCCGCACCAGCCGGTCCCCGACCGGCTGCAGCCCGGCCAGCGCCCGCCGCAGTTCGTGGTCTTCTCCTGGGACGGCGCCGGCGAGCTCGACAACGGCCTGTTCGCCCGCTTCCGCCGGCTGGCGCAGGAGCACGACGCGAAGATGACCTTCTTCCTCAGCGGCCTCTACCTGCTGCCGGAGTCCAAGAAGGACCTCTACCGCCCGCCGCAGCACAGGGCCGGCGCCTCCGACATCGGCTACCTGAGCGACCAGCACATCCGCGACACCCTGGAGAACGTGCACGCGGCCTGGCTGGAGGGCCACGAGATCGGGACCCACTTCAACGGCCACTTCTGCGGCTCCACCGGCGTCGGCAAGTGGTCCCCCGAGGAGTGGGACAGCGAGATCCAGCAGGCGATGGACTTCGTGACGAACTGGCGCACCAACACCGGCTTCACCGACCTGCCGGCGCTGCCCTTCGACTACCGCAAGGAGCTGATCGGCAGCCGCACCCCCTGTCTGGAGGGCCAGCGCAACCTGCTGCCCACCGCGGTCAAGCGCGGCTGGCGCTACGACAGCAGCGGCAACGGCACCCAGGTGTGGCCGCAGAAGATCCAGGGCGGCGCCCTGTGGGACCTCCCACTGCAGTCCATCCCGTTCCCCGGGCACACCTTCCAGGTGCTCTCGATGGACTACAACATCATGTACAACCAGTGCGGCCCCAACACCAAGGCCGACCCGGCGCTCCACCCCGGCTTCCAGACCCAGGCCCGCGACGCCTACCTGATGGGCTTCGACCGCACCTACAACGGCAACCGGGCGCCGTACGTCATCGGCAACCACTTCGAGGAGTGGAACGGCGGCATCTACATGAACGCCGTCGAGGACGTCCTCCGGACCATCGCGGGCAAGCCGGAGGTCCGGCTGGTCTCCTTCCGGCAGCTGGTCGACTGGCTGGACGCCCAGGACCCGGCGGTGCTGCGCAAGCTCCAGACCCTCGCCCCGGGCCAGGCCCCGGCCGGCGGCTGGGAGGCCTTCCTCGGAGCCCCGGCGGGGGCCGGAGCCCCCGCCGGGTCCTGACCGTCAGGCCTTCGCCCGCACCCGGCCGGCCAGCAGCGCGCCGAGCAGCGCCACCCCGGCCATCGACAGCAGGATCACCGCGAACGCGCCGGGCGAGCCGGCCGCCCCGCCGCCCTCGTGGGCGGCGGCGAGCGAGCCGCCGCCCAGCGCCGCGAACAGCACCCCGGCCATCCCGGTCAGCAGCACGTTGCCCAGCGCGTCGCTCATCTGCAGGGCGGCCGAGTTGGCCCCGGCGTCCTCCGGCGTGGAGAGCTTCATCATCAGCACGCTGACGCTCGCGATCGCCATCCCCATCCCGATGCCGCCGACGCCCCAGGCCACCGACGCGACCCAGGCCGGCACCGCCGGGAACAGCACCAGCGCGGCGCCCCCGATCGCCACCGCGGTCAGCAGCAGGCCGCCCCGGATCATCGCCTCGCGGTAGCGCTCCGCCCCGGGCCGGCCCTGGAGCCAGGAGCCGACCGCCCAGGTGAGGCCGCCGCTGGTCAGGGTCAGGCCGGCCAGCGTCGGCGAGAGGTCCCGCTGGGTGGTCATCATCAGCGGGACGAAGGCCTCGGCGCCGAGGAACGCCCCGGCCGCCATCCCGCGCAGCAGGATCACCGCCGGCAGCCCCCGCCCGGCCCGCAGGGTCCCGGTCGGCAGCAGCCCCAGGACGGCCGGCACCAGCAGCGCCGCCCCGGCGATCCCCGGGAGCAGCCCGATCAGGTCGCGCCGCTGGCCCGCGTACTGCAGCAGGCCGGCGCCGACCGCCGCCATCGCGGCCAGCAGGGTGCGACGGCGGTCGAAGGCCGCGCCCCGGACCACCGGGCGCTCCCGCTCCGAGCGGGCCAGCGCCGGGCCCATCACGGCCAGCGGCAGCAGGATCAGCGCCGGCACGGCCAGGAACACCCAGCGCCAGCCCAGGTGCTGGGTGACGGCCCCGGAGACCAGCGGGCCGACGATCGAGGGCAGCACCCAGGCGGAGGAGAAGGCCGCGAACACCGCGGGCCGCAGCCGCTCCGGGTAGGCCCGGCCGACGACCACGTACAGCGCGACGATCACCAGCCCGCCGCCCAGGCCCTGGATCGCCCGGCCGGCCACGAACACCCACATCCCGGGCGCCGTCCCGGCCACCACCAGCCCCACGCCGAACACCGCGATGCCGCTGAACAGCGGCCTCAGCGGGCCGCTCCGGTCGCACCACTGGCCGGAGACGACCAGGGCGAACAGGGTGGTGGTGAAGTAGCCGGAGAAGGCGAAGGCGTACAGCCCGAGCCCGTTCAGCTGGCGGGCCGCGGTCGGCATCGCGGTGTTGACGGCCGTCGCCTCGAAGGCGATCACCAGGACCACCGAGACGATCCCCAGGGTCAGCGCGCGGTAGCGGCCGCCGAGCACCCCGCCACCGGGGTCGTCGTCGAGGGGTATCGGAACAGGGTCGACCGAGGTGGGGGAGGCAGTGGTCATACGTAACATCGTAAGAGCCGTCCGCCTCGATGACCCCTGACCCCGGTCGGTGATCGACTCCGCCCCGGGACCTACGCCGCGGGCCCGCCGGGGCTCAGTGCAGCACCTTGAGGCCCACCACGCCGGAGACGATCAGCAGCAGGCAGCCGATCCGGGCCATGGTCACCGCGTCCCCCAGGACGGCCATGCCGTAGACCGCGGTGCCGACCGCGCCGATGCCGACCCAGACCGCGTAGCCGGTGCCGATCGGAATGGTGCGCATCGCGTACGCCAGCCCGCCCATGCTGAACAGCAGGGCGACGCCGAAGACGAGGCTGGGAACGAGGCGGGTGAAGCCCTTGGACGATTCCAGGGCGACCGCCCAGACGGTTTCGAGGAAACCCGAGAGGATCAGAACGAGCCAGGCCATGACGGTGGTGCCTCCGCAGTCCACAGCGGCCGGATTGCCGCTGAACTGCGCCGTCTTGTCGTCACCGGGTACGACGCGCTCGTCCGGGGTGGCGGAAATGCCGCCACCGGTCTCCGACGGTAGCACACACTGCCATACAGAATTTACAAAGGAGCGTTGACCGCTCTCCCCGGATCGGCCACTATGAATTCACTGGCCGTGTGCCCGAGTGGCTTAGGGAACCGTCTGCAAAGCGGTACACGCGGGTTCGATCCCCGCCATGGCCTCGTGGAGAAAGGAATTGCCGGTCGACCCGGAAAAGTCGGCCGGCAATTCCTTTCCGCTGTTTGCACCGCTTTCCGTCGCCTTTCCGAACAGTCCGGTCAGGCGGTGACGGCGTCCTCCGCCCGGATCGGCAGCCGGCCGACCGGCAGGCCGGTGGCGGCGCGCACCGCCGCGGCCACGGCCGCCGGGGCGACCACCGCGGGGACGGCTCCGACCGCCTTGGCGCCGAACGGGGCCACCACGTCGCGCTCCTCCAGCAGCGCGGCGATCCGCACCTCCGGGGTGTCCAGCGCGGTGGGCAGCCGGTAGCCGGTGAGCGAGGGGTTCTGCAGCACCCCGCCCTCCGTCCGCAGGTCCTCCAGCAGCGCCAGGCCGACGCCCTGGGCCACCCCCGCCTCGATCCGGTCCTCGATCTGGCGCGGGTTCAGCGCCCGGCCGACGTCCTGGGCGACGGTCATCTCGACCACCCGGACGGCGCCCAGCTCGATGTCCACGTCCACCACCGCGCGCATCGCGCAGAACGAGATGGAGACGAAGGCGTCGCCCTGCCCGGACTCGTCCAGCGGCTCGGTGGGGTGCGGGCGGCACTGCGCGGTCGCCCACAGCTCCTTGCCCTCCAGCGCCTCGGCGACCGGCATGCCGAGCACCCCGTCGTACGAGGTGATCTTGCCGTCGGCGATCTGGAGCAGCTCCGCCGACATCCCGAAGTTCGCCGCGATCGGCTGCAGCAGCTGGTGGCGGACCATCAGCGCGGCCCGCTCGACGGCGCCGCCGGAGACCCAGGTGTGCCGGCCGCGGGCGGACGGCCCGGCGATCGACTGGTCGCTGTCGGCCGGCGCGATGTAGACCTCGCTGACGCCCAGCACGGTCTGCACGATCTGCCGGGCCAGCGTGGCGAAGCCCTGCCCGGCGTCGACCGCCGCGCAGATCACCGTCGCGTGGTCGCCGCTGACCCGCACCGTCGCGGTGGAGACCTCGTCCTCGCCCTCGGCGCCCAGCATGTGCACCATGCCGACGGCGTAGCCGATGCCGCGCCGCACCGCCGCCGGGTCGCCCGCGCCGCCGGGCCCGCCGGGCAGCAGCCACTCGGCGTCCGGGTCGTCCACCGGCAGGGCCGGCAGCGGCTCGGCCGCGACCGCGTCCAGCAGGGCGCGCACCGGCGCCGGGCAGGTGACGGCCTGTCCGGTGGGCAGCGGGTCGCCGGTGGACATCGCGTTGCGGCGGCGGATCTCCACCGGGTCCACGCCGATCCGGGCGGCCAGCTGGTCCAGCTGGGACTCGTACGCGAAGCAGGCCTGCAGGGCGCCCTCGCCGCGCATCCGGCCGGCCGGCGGGTTGTTGGTGCGCACCGCCCAGGCGTCCACGAAGACGTTCGGGCAGACGTACGGACCGGCCGAGAAGGCCGTCGCGGCGGCCAGCGCCTCGGCGGAGACGTCCGCGTAGGCGCCGCCGTCCAGCAGGATCTGCGCCTCGACCTTCACCAGCGTGCCCTCGGCGTCGGCGTGGTGGCGGTAGCGCAGCAGCGCGGGGTGGCGCGAGGTGTGGGTGTGGAAGGACTCCTCGCGGGTGAGCGTCATCTTCACCGGGCGGCCGGTGCGCAGCGCCAGCAGGGCCAGGGTGACCTGGAACGAGAGGTCCTCGCGGTCGGTGGTGGCACCGGGCACGCCGGTGGCCACCAGCCGGACCCGGTCCGGCTCCAGGCCGAGGCAGGCGGCGGTGCGGTCGCGGTCGCCGTGCGGGTCGGTGGAGGACAGGTGCAGTTCGACGCCGCCGTCCGGGCGCGGCACGGCCAGCCCGGCCTCGGCGCCGAGCGGGGCCGGGTCCTGCCGGCCGACCTGGTAGAGGCCCTCGACGATGATCTCGCCGACCGCGTCCGGGTCCCCGGTGCGCAGCGGCAGGTGGCGGAACAGGTTGCCGTCCGGGTGCAGCGGCGACGCGGTGAAGGACTGCTCCGGGTCGGTGACGGCCTCCAGCGGCTCGTAGTCGACCGCGATCAGGCCGACCGCCAGCCGGGCGGTGTCCGGGTGGTCGGCGGCCACCGCGGCGATCGGCTCGCCGTGGTGGCGCACCACGCCGGCGGCCAGCACCGGCCGGTCGGAGACGATCGGCCCGGCCGGGGCGCCGTCGGGGGTGCCGTCCGGGCCGGGCGGCAGGTCGGCGGCGGTGACCACGGCGTGCACCCCGGGCAGCGCCAGCGCGGCCGAGGTGTCGATGCCGCGGATCCGGGCGTGCGGGTGCGGCGAGCGCAGCACCGCGCCCCACAGCAGGCCCTCGGCCCACAGGTCGGCCGCGTACGGGTAGATGCCGAGCGCCTTCGGCAGCGCGTCGCCGCGCAGCGGGGAGCTGCCCAGGCCGATCGGCTCCGGTGCGCCGCCCTCGCCGCCGTCCTGCTGGAGTGCTGCGCCGATGTCGGTAGGCGACGTCATGATGCGTGGTCGTCCTCGGGGAGCCGGATGCCGTGGGCGGGGGTGGCCCCGTACGGGACACCGGCCGGGGCGCCGCCCTCGGCCGGGGCACCGTGCGGGTGCGGAGCGGGGTACGGGGTGCCGTGCGGCGGCGTGCCGTCGTAGCCGGTGCCGGGCAGCGGGGTGCCGTGCGCGGGGGTGCCGTGCGGCGGCGTGCCGTCGTAGCCGGCGCCGGGCAGCGGGGTGCCGTGCGCGGGGGTGGGCTCGTAGACCGGGGCGTCGTACCCGGCGTCGTAGCCGTTCTGCTGCTGGTGGCCGTCCGGGTAGGGCAGGTAGGTGCCGTGCGCGGGGGTGGCCTGGTAGGGCTGCTCGGGGTAGCCCTGCGGCGGGTAGTACACCTGCTCGTCGGCGGCCTGGGCGGGGATGGCGTCCCGGATCGGGGCCAGCACGGTGGTGTCGTACACGCCGGTGTCGTAGCCGCCCTGGGGGTCGCCGTACGGCACTCCGGCCGGGGCCGGCCCGACGCCCGGCTGCCCGACGGCGTGCTGCGGGACGGCGTGCTGCTCGACGGGCTGCTGCGGGACGGGCTGCTGCTCGACGGCCTGCTGCGGGACGTGCTCGATCCAGTCCCCGGCGTCGGCGTAGACCGGCGGCTCGACGGCCTGCCCGGGCTCGACCGGCGCCTCCGCCGGCCGTGCGGCGGGCGGCTCGGCGACGGGCTCGGCGACCGGCTCGGCCGGCGCCTCGGCGGCGGGCCCGGCGGCGGCCTGCGCGGCGGCGGCCTCGGCGGCCTCCTCCGCCTGCTCGGCCTCCAGCGCGCGGGCGTCCGCGACGGTCTGGACGGCGGCCAGCACGCCCCGGTAGCCGGTGCAGCGGCAGAGGTTGCCGCACAGGGCCTGACGGGCCTCCACCTCGGTGGGCCGGTGGTTGCGTTGGAGCAGGTCGTGCACCGCCATCGCCATGCCGGGGGTGCAGTAGCCGCACTGGACGGCGCCGGAGGCGGCCAGCGCCTGCTGGACGGCGCTCGCGCCGCCGGCGGCCGACAGGCCCTCGACGGTGTTGATCTCGCTGTCGGCGGCCAGCGCGGCGGGCACCAGGCAGCCGGCCACCAGCTGGCCGTCCACCTGCACCGAGCAGGCCCCGCACTCGCCCTGCTCGCAGCCGTCCTTGGCGCCGGCCAGGCCGAGCCGCTCGCGCAGCACGTAGAGCAGGCTCTCGCCGATCCAGGCGTCGGTGACGGGCCGTTCGAAACCGTTGACCCGCAGCGTGTACGAGGCGCACGGGCGCAGCTCGCGGCTGACCTGCGGGGAGAGGCCGAGCGGGTCGGCGTCGAGGGTCTCGATGGGGTCTGTGGTCACTTCAGCACCCTTCCCAGCGCCCGTCGGGCCAGCACCGATACGGTACGCCGCAGCCGAACGGCGGCCGCTGTCGGCCCCTCGGTCACGGCCTCCCAGGCGCCCTCGGCGCCGTAGTCGTCGGGGACGCAGGCGGCGGCCACGTACTCGCCGAAGGCGGCGGTCGCGGCCGGGTCGATCTCCCGGCTGCCGTCCCAGTCGATGCAGCCGGCGACCCAGGCCTCGGCCTCCAGCGGGCGCAGCGGCACCGGTGCGACGGCCCCGACGGCGCAGCGCACCGAGCGCCTGGCCGGGTCGAGGACGAGGGCGACGGAGGCGGTGGCGCGGGCCGGGCCGCTGCGGCCGGTGGCCTTGAGGAAGACCTGCGGGGCGTGCAGCAGCGGGACGCGCACCCAGGTGAGCAGTTCGCCGGGGCGCACCGGGTCGAGTCCGGTGAGCAGGTGACTGACCGGCACCTCGCGGGTGCCCCCGGCCCGGGTCAGGGTGACGCCGGCCTCCAGCGCGGTGAGCACCGGGAGGGTGTCGCCGGCCGGGGCGGCGGTGACGATGTTCCCGCCGAGGGTGCCGACGTTGCGGACCTGCGGCGGGCCGGCGGTGCGGGCGGCGTCGGCGAGCGCGGGGATGAGCGCGGCGAAGTCGGGGCGGTCCATCCGGGCGTGGGTGAGTCCGGCGCCGAGTACGGCGGTGCCGCCGTCCTCGTAGCGCCAGCCCCGCAGTTCGGTGATCCGGCCGAGGCCGACCAGGGCGGCGGGGCGCAAGCGGCCGGCGTTGACGGCCTCCATCAGGTCGGTGGCTCCGGCCACCGGTACCGCGGCCGGAGCGGCGGCCAGCGCGTCGACGGCCTCGTCGAGGGAGGCCGGCAGCATGATCGTCCGGTTCACCTGGGTCCCACCGTGCTCCACTTGCTCATCGATCGCCTGCCGCCCGCCGGCCTGCGGCCGTGCCGTCCTGCGTCAGCAGCCCGGCCTGGCCCGTAGGGTACGGGCGATCGGGCCGGGTTGGGCAACTCTGGCACACAATGCTCGATGATCATTTCGGGGCCGGTGAACGGGGCTGCCCGATTGGGACCGATACCGGGCGGTATCTGCCCTGACCCGCTCCGGGCCAGGGCAGATGTTCATCAGTTCTTGACGTCCGATGACCGCTCAGAAGTTCCCGGTCAGCACGACCGGGGCGTGTCACGGGGGTCCCGGCGACCCCGGAAAGGGCCCCCGGGACACGCCCTAACGGACCGGCGGCGGGCCCTCGATCGGCCGGCCGGCCGGGGCGGGCCAGCGCTGCCACGGGTGCGGCCCGTCGGCCGGGCGGTACTCGACGCCGAGCGCGTCCAGCGCCTTCAGGTGGGTCGTCAGCCGCCGCTCGAAACCGGCGAAGTCCCGCTCGGCCGGCTCGGCGGGCAGCGCGGACCAGGCGACCTCGGCGAAGGCGACCAGCCGGGGGAAGGCCCGGTAGTCGATGTCCCGGGCGCTGTCCATGAACTCGCTCCACAGGTTGGCCTGGGTGCCGATCACGTGCCGGGCGGCGGCCTCGTCCAGCTGCTTCGGGACGGGCTCGAACCGGTAGACGTCCTCCAGCGTGCGCACGAAGCCGACCGGGATCGGCTCGTCCGGCCCGTCCGCCTGCCGGTGGTCGAAGTAGACGTGCTGCTCGGGGCACATCACCACGTCGTGCCCGGCCTTCGCGGCGGCGATCCCGCCGCCGAAGCCGCGCCAGGAGGAGACCGCGGCGCCGGGCGCGAGCCCGCCCTCCAGGATCTCGTCCCAGCCGATCAGCCGGCGGCCGCGCTCGGCCAGCCAGCGGTCGAAGTGCCGGATCAGGTGGCTCTGCAGTTCGTCCTCGTTGGCCAGGCCCAGCTCGCGGATCCTCGCCTGCGCGGCGGCGCTGTCCTTCCACTGCTCCTTGGGGCACTCGTCGCCGCCGAGGTGGACGAACTCGGACGGGAAGAGCTCCAGGACCTCCTCCAGCACGCCCTCGAAGAAGCGCAGGGTCTCCTCGGAGGCGTTGAGCACGTTGTGGCTCACCCCCCAGTCGGTCCACACCCCGAGCGCGGCGGTGTCCACCACGTCGGTGTTGCCCAGTTCGGGGTAGGCGGCGACGGCGGCCTGGGTGTGGCCGGGCAGGTCGATCTCCGGGACGACGGTGATCCCGCGGGCGGCCGCGTAGGCGACGATCTCGCGCAGGTCGTCCTGGGTGTAGAAGCCGCCGTGCGGGCGGTCGTCGCGGCGCTGTCCGGCCCGGTACCCGACCATCGAGCGGTCCCGCCAGGAACCGCGCGCGGTCAGCCTCGGGTAGCGCTTGATCTCGACCCGCCACCCCTGGTCGTCGGTCAGGTGCAGGTGCAGCACGTTGAGCTTGTGCGCGGCCAGCAGGTCGACGAAGCGCAGCACGTCCGCCTTGGGCAGGAAGTGCCGGGCGACGTCGAGCAGCGCGCCGCGCCAGCCGAACCGGGGGGCGTCCTCGATGTCGGCGCCGGGCAGCACCCAGCCGTCGTGGCGCAGCGGCGAGCGGCGGTAGGCGTCCGGCCCGAGCAGCTGCCGCAGGGTCTGCGCGCCCCACAGCGCGCCGGCCGGGCCGCCCGCGGCGAGCAGGGCGTGGCCGGGGCGCACCGTGATCCGGTACGCCTCGGCGGCGAGCGTCCCGTCCTGGACCAGCTCGATGCCCGCACCCGGCCGGCCCGGGCCGAGCGGCAGCCCGGTGGCGGCGGACAGCGTGGCCCGCAGCCAGCGCTCGGCGTCGGCCAGCGCGGGGGGTGCGGTCAGCGTGGTGGCGGCGTCGAGCGGATAGTCCTCGTCCGGGCGGCGGGCGGCACTCGAAGGTGCGGGAATGAGGTCCATTCCGACATCCTGCCCACGCCCCGACGATTGGCATAGACCACCAGGGGAACCCTGGTGCTATGCAAAACGGCGTTGTGCGGGGCGCCGCGGACTACTTCTTGTCGCCGTCGCCGCCCTGCGGCTTGCCGATGCCGTCGTAGATCTCCTTGCACATCGGGCAGACCGGGTACTTCTTCGGGTCGCGGCCGGGCACCCATACCTTGCCGCAGAGCGCCACCACGGGGGACCCCGAGAGCGCGCTCTCCATGATCTTGTCCTTCTGGACGTAGTGCGCGAAGCGCTCGTGGTCGCCGTCCCCGTGGGACACCTGCGGGACGGGCTCGACCAGGGTGCCGGTGCCGAGGCCGCGCTCGGGCTCAAGAGTGCTCATGGGTGCCAAGTCTATGGGCGCCTCCGGAAACCCGGCCAGTGTCGCGGCTCCGGGCCGGTCGGCTCAGTTCATCGTCGGGTCGTCCGGGTAGGTCGCCAGCAGGGCGAGCGGGCCGCGCTGGCGGCGCAGCACCGAGCGCCACAGCCGCTCCGGCTCGGGGCTGGAGACGTCCCCCGGCTCGCAGTCCACCAGGTACCAGGCGCCGCTCTCCAGCTCCGCCTCCAGCTGCCCGGGCGACCACCCGGCGTACCCGGCGAAGATCCGCAGGCTGCCCAGTTCGCCGGCCAGCACCTCGGGCGGCGCCTCCAGGTCCACCAGGCCGATCGCGCCGTGCACCCGGCGCCAGCCGAGCGGCTCGCCGGTGCCCGGCTCCCCCGGCGCCACCGCGAGGCCGAGCGCCGAGTCCAGCGCCACCGGGCCGCCCTGGAAGACCACGGCCGGCTGTCCGACGAGTCTGTTCCAGCCGTCCAGCACACTGCCCACCTCGACCGGCGTCGGCCGGTTCAGGACCACGCCGAGCGCCCCCTCGACGTCGTGGTCGAGGAGCAGCACCACCGCCCGCGCGAAGTTCGGGTCGGTGAGCAGGGGCGTCGCGACGAGCAGACGGCCGGTGTGGGACCGGCCTCCGTGCGAATGGGCCGCCGTCATGCCCACATGATCCCGCAGAACCGCACCGCTCGGACACCGCAACGCCCGGAAACGGCCACGCCCACGAACACCCGTACGGCCGTACCGGGGGGCGGGCCCGGGCCCGGAGAGAGCACCATCACGGGAGAGGCTCACGGGAACCAACGGCACGCCTACTACCATCTACGTCTGGTGGACGCCTTTATACGGTGCCGACTCGGTTTCGCCGGGGGCCCGAACGCGCCCGTACGACCGGTCCACCACCGGCTCTCTCCCGGAGCCCTCCCCCCGACTCCTCTGGCACCCCGGATTGCGAGAACGATGACCGACGACGTCCTGCTGGTCCACGGCGGAAACCCGCTCGAAGGCGAGATCCGCGTCCGCGGAGCGAAGAACCTGGTGCCCAAGGCCATGGTCGCCGCCCTCCTCGGGCAGGGCCCCAGCAGACTGCGCAACGTCCCGGACATCCGCGACGTCAAGGTGGTCCGCGGCCTGCTGCAGCTGCACGGCGTGACCGTGCGCACCGGTGACGAGGACGGCGAGCTGATCCTCGACCCCTCGCACGTCGAGAGCGCCAACGTCGCCGACATCGACGCGCACGCCGGCTCCTCGCGGATCCCGATCCTGTTCTGCGGCCCGCTGCTGCACCGCCTCGGCCACGCCTTCATCCCCGGCCTGGGCGGCTGCGACATCGGCGGCCGCCCGGTCGACTTCCACTTCGAGGTGCTGCGCCAGTTCGGCGCCAGCATCGAGAAGCACCCGCAGGGCACCTACCTGGTGGCCCCGCAGCGGCTGCGCGGCACCAAGATCGAGCTGCCCTACCCCTCGGTCGGCGCGACCGAGCAGGTGCTGCTCACGGCGGTGCTCGCCGAGGGCGTCACCGAGCTGCGCAACGCGGCCATCGAGCCGGAGATCGTCGACCTGATCTGCGTGCTGCAGAAGATGGGCGCGATCATCACCCTGGGCACCGACCGGACGATCCTGATCACCGGTGTGGACGAGCTGAACGGCTACAACCACCGCGCGCTGCCGGACCGCCTGGAGGCCGCCTCCTGGGCCTGCGCGGCGCTGGCGACCAAGGGCGACATCTACGTCCGCGGCGCCCGCCAGCTGGAGATGATGACCTTCCTGAACACCTTCCGGAAGGTCGGCGGCGCCTTCGAGGTGGACGACGAGGGCATCCGCTTCTGGCACCCGGGCGGCGAGCTCAAGGCGATCGCCCTGGAGACCGACGTGCACCCGGGCTTCCAGACCGACTGGCAGCAGCCGCTGGTGGTCGCGCTGACCCAGGCCACCGGCCTGTCCATCGTCCACGAGACGGTGTACGAGTCGCGGCTCGGCTTCACCGGCGCGCTGAACCAGATGGGCGCGCACATCCAGCTCTACCGCGAGTGCCTGGGCGGCACCCCCTGCCGCTTCGGGGCCCGCAACTTCCTGCACTCCGCGGTCGTCTCCGGCCCGTCCAAGCTGATCGGCTCCGAGCTGGTCATCCCGGACCTGCGCGGCGGCTTCTCGTACCTGATCGCGGCGCTGGCGGCCGAGGGCACCTCGACCGTGCACGGCATCGACCTGATCAACCGCGGCTACGAGAACTTCATGGACAAGCTGCGCGACCTGGGCGCCCACGTCGAGCTGCCCAGCGAGCAGCTGGTCGACGCCTGACGGTCCGAGCACACAACGGCGAGAGGCCGGGCTCCCCAGTGGGGAGCCCGGCCTCTCGGGCGTTCAAGGGGTGGCTCAGGCAGCGCCCTTGGCGGCTTCCTTCAGCTTGGAGCCGGCGCTCACCTTGGCGCTGTAACCCGCGGCGATCTGGATCGGCTCGCCGGTCTGCGGGTTGCGGGCGGTGCGGGCAGCGCGGTGGGTGCGCTCGAAGGTCAGGAAACCGGGAATGGTGACCTTCTCGTCGCCCTTGGCGACGACCTCGCCGACGATCTCGGCGAAGGCGGCCAGAACGGCGTCGGCGTCCTTGCGGGTCACCTCGGCGCGCTCGGACAGCGCGGCCACCAGCTCACTGCGGTTCATGTGTACTCCTGTGGTCTGTTCGCTTGCGGTGCGCGGGGGCCCATCGGTGCTCCCACCGGGGGGCACCCGGATAGGCCGCAGGTCCGCACACTGTGCTCATGCAGGCAATGCGTGGTCGCAGGCCGGGTCCGTACCCGATGCCGCGCGCCGGAGCCGTCGAAGGCCCGCCCGCCCGCCTGGGTACGAATCCTGCCCCGACCGGCCCCGAGAAAGCCAATCGGGCCCCGGCCGAGCCACCCGAACATCGCCCGCCCGTCGGAGGTGTGACGCTCCGTCGGCTCCGGCGGACCGGACCCGGGCGGCGGTCGGGACGACACGCCGGAAGACCAGGGGGACGTTCCGTACTTGTCGGACACGCCTGCCCCGTGCAGGGCTACGGTACGCCCTACGACTGACAAGCCCAAACACGCCCCTCGCCCTTGTGTCGCAAGGGTTCGGGGCGAGCTGGGCGGGTATGACCGCTATTCGCACATTTGAGCGATCTGTGACACGTCGCCCGAGCCGTCCGTCAGAGCTTGACGGTGGGGAACGCGGCGGTGTCGAGGGTGCCCACGATGCCGGGGGTCGGACGGGCCGGCGCGCGGTCCTCCTGGGCCCCTGCCAGGGCCGCCTCGCGCACCGCGGAGGCGACGGTCTTGGCCACGTCCTTGTGGAACACGCTCGGGATGATGTAGTTCGCGTTCAGCTCGTCGTCGGCCACGGTGGTGGCCAGCGCCCGGGCGGCGGCGATCATCATCTCGGTGTTGACGGTGCGGCTCTGGGCGTCCAGCAGGCCGCGGAAGACACCCGGGAAGACCAACACGTTGTTGATCTGGTTCGGGAAGTCGCTGCGGCCGGTGGCGACCACGGCGGCGGTCTGCCGGGCGATGGCCGGGTCGACCTCCGGGTCCGGGTTGGCCAGCGCGAAGACGATCGAGTCCTCGGCCATGGTGGCCAGGTCGTCGCCGTCCAGGACGTTCGGGGCCGAGACGCCGATGAAGACGTCGGCGCCCGCCACGGCCTCCTTGAGGCTGCCGGTGCGGCCCGAGCGGTTGGTGTGCTCGGCGATCCAGCGCAGGTTCTCGTTGAGGTCCCCGCGGCCCAGGTGGACCACGCCGTGCACGTCCGCCACGGTGGCGTGCTCGACGCCGGCCGCCATCAGCAGCTTGAGGATCGCGGTGCCGGCGGCGCCGGCGCCCGACATCACCACGCGGATGTCGCCGATCCGCTTGCCGACCACCTTCAGCGCGTTGGTGAGGGCGGCCAGCACCACGATCGCGGTGCCGTGCTGGTCGTCGTGGAAGACCGGGATGTCCAGGGCCTCGCGCAGCCGGGCCTCGATCTCGAAGCAGCGCGGCGCGGAGATGTCCTCCAGGTTGATCCCGGCGAAGCCCGGGGCGATCGCCTTGACGATGGCGACGATCTCGTCGGTGTCCTGGGTGTCCAGGCAGATCGGCCAGGCGTCGATCCCGGCGAAGCGCTTGAACAGGGCCGCCTTGCCCTCCATGACGGGCAGCGCGGCCTCCGGGCCGATGTTGCCCAGGCCCAGCACCGCGGAGCCGTCGGTGACCACGGCGACGCTGTTGCGCTTGATGGTCAGGCGGCGGGCGTCCTCGGGGTTCTCCGCGATCGCCATGCAGACCCGGGCGACACCCGGGGTGTAGATCATGCTGAGGTCGTCACGGTTGCGGATCGGCAGCTTGGAGGACATCTCGATCTTGCCGCCGAGGTGCATCAGGAAGGTGCGGTCCGAGACCTTGCCGATCGACACGCCGTCGATCGTGCGCAGCTTCTCGACGATCTCCTCGCCGTGCGCGACCGAGGCCGCCGCCACCGTGACGTCGATCCGCAGCGCCTCCAGCCCGGAGGCGGTGACGTCGAGACCGGTCACCGATCCGCCGGAGGACTCCACGGCCGTGGTGATCGCGCTGACGGCGTTGCCCCGGGCCGGGACCTCCAGCCGTACCGTGATCGAGTTGGAGACACTGGGCACCGTCGCCATCGACGCTTCCTTCTTCCGTCTGTCCCGCAGGCTCAACATTTTGTTGAAGGCATCGCCTGCGCATGCTAGACGTCGATCGTCGCACCTTCCAAGGGGTAGCCAGAAATAACGTTCATTGAGTGTGCGGACCCGACAATCCCACCCGATGGCCGTCCGGCTCCCGCCGCTCGCTCCTTGCCTCTCCCGGCCGATGCGTTACATTGGACGGGACACCGGCTCGATCCAAGCCCCCGGGCCCAACCTTCGTCCCTTCGAGGGACCACTTGCCGCGAGGCGAGCATGGCGGGTCGGTGTCGTAAACGTCTGAAGGCCCCTCACCACCCGGTGAGGGGCCTTCTTCCGTCGGACCCGGTACGGTCCGTCAGCCGTGCAGCAGCGCGGGCACGCCGGCCGCGTCCGGCAGGTCGTCCGGACCGGAGAGCACGGTCAGCCGCTGGGTCGCGCGGGTCAGCGCCACGTACAGCACCCGCAGGCCGGCCTCCGACTCGCCGGCGATGCCGGTCGGGTCGGCCACCACGGTCGCGTCGTACTCCAGGCCCTTGGCCTCCAGGCTGCCCAGCACCACCACGCGCCCGCCCAGGCCCTCGGCCCAGCCGGCCGCCTCGCCCCGGCGGTCCATCGGCACCACGAGCGCCACGGTGCCGTCCACCTCGGCCAGCAGCCGCTCCAGCTCGGCCCGGGCGGCCTTGCCGAAGGCCTCCGGCGCGGGGTCGGTGGTGGCCGCGAAGCGCGGCTCCACGCCGACGTGGCGCACCGCGCTCGGCGACGGGGTCCCCGGCGCGGCCAGCGCCAGCACCTTGGCCGCCACCTCGGCGATCTCGGCCGGGTTGCGGTAGTTCACGGTCAGCGTGAAGCGGCGGCGCGGCTTGCCGGAGAGCACCTCGTCCAGCGCGGCCTGGGCCTCCTGCGGGAACGGCCAGGAGGACTGCGCCGGGTCGCCCACGATCGTCCAGGTGGCCATCCGGGCCCGGCGGCCGATCATCCGCCACTGCATCGGGGTGAGGTCCTGCGCCTCGTCCACGATGATGTGCGCGTACTCCGTGCGCTCGACCGGCTGGCGGTCGCGCTGGCGGGCGCTGCGGTCGGCGAAGGTGGTGACCTCGTCCAGGCCGCTCAGCAGGTCCACCGCGTCCACCTCGCGGACCTTCGGGCGGGCCGGCTCGCCGAGCAGCACCTGGAGCTCGTCGATCAGCGCGACGTCGTGCGCGGACAGCGCGCCCTCGCCCCGCGCGGACAGGTGGCGCCAGGAGGCCGCCAGCAGCCTGGCCTCGTCCGGGGTGACGGCCCGGCGGGCGATCCGGTTGGTGTGCCGGTGCTGGCGCAGCGTGGCGAGCACCCGGCGCGGGGTCAGCGCCGGCCACCAGGCGTCCAGGAAGTCCAGGAACGACGCCTCGTCCGAGACGTACTCGTCGAAGGACTCCTTCTCCTCCTGGCGCTGCTCGCGGGCGTAGTGGTCGGCGGGCTTCGGCAGGTCCCTGGTGGCCTGCTGCCACAGGGCGTCCAGCAGCAGCCGGCGGGCGCGCGGGCGCAGCAGGTTCAGCGGGGTGCCGCCGGAGCCCACCACGTTGCCGCGCACGGCCTTCAGCCGGGAGGCGTCCAGCTTCAGCACCTCGCCCCGGGCGACCACCTTGAGCTCCTGCGGCGCGCCCAGCTCCAGCGCCGCGCGGGCGGCCCGGCGCAGCAGCTGGACCATCCGGGCCGAGCCCTTGACCCGGGCCGCCTCGGGCGTGTCGTAGGTGTCCGCCTCGATGCCGTCCACCAGCGAGCCGACCGCCCGGATGGCGACCTGGCCCTCCTCGCCCAGCGCGGGCAGCACGCCCTCGGTGTACGAGACCAGCAGCGCGGTCGGCGAGACCACCAGGATGCCCCCGGCGTAGCGGCGGCGGTCCTGGTAGAGCAGGTAGGCGGCCCGGTGCAGGGCGACGGCGGTCTTGCCGGTGCCGGGGCCGCCGGTGACCAGGGTGGCGCCCGCGGCGGCGGCGCGGATCACCTCGTCCTGCTCCTTCTGGATGGAGGAGACGATGTCGCGCATCGAGTGGCTGCGGGCGCGGCCCAGCGAGGCCATCAGCGCGCCGTCGCCGACCACCGCCAGCTCCTCGCCGTCCAGGGTCGGGGTGAGGTCGGGGCGCAGCAGGTCGTCCTCGACGCCGATCACCTTGCGGCCCTTGGAGCGGATCACCCGGCGGCGGATCACCCGGCCCGGTTCGACCGGGGTGGCGCGGTAGAAGGGGGCGGCGGCTGGCGCGCGCCAGTCGATCACCAGTGGGCCGTACTCGGCGTCCAGCACGCCCAGTCGGCCGATGTGGAGGGTCTCGGCGACGGCCGGGTCGGCCGGGTCGAGCGGAGTGTTCGACGGGATGCCGTGCTCCTCCGGGGCGTCGGCCCGCTGGAGGTCGATCCGGCCGAACAGGAAGTCCTCGAACTCGTTGTTCAGACGCTGGAGGTGGGCGCCGGCCCGGTAGACCTGGGCGTCGCGTTCGGCGAGCGCGCCGGGGGTGCCGACCTGGACCCGCTTGGCGGCGTCCTCCAGGATGTACTCGGCCTCGGCGAGCTTCTCCTCCAACCGGTGGTAGACGGTGTCGAGGTGCTGCTGCTCACCGGCGATCTCGCGTGCGCGGACGGTCTCGTGGTCGGTGGCGGGGGTGGTGGGCGTGTTGCTCTGCATGGCCTCGGTGGTAGCGGCGGAATCCGGCTCCGGAAAACGAGCGGACGGATGATCCTACGCCGCGACCCCCCGGCCGCGCTGCTCCGGAACGTACAAAAATCGAAGGCCGCCCTCCGCGGAGCGGAGGACGGCCTTCGTGTCAACATGGGGTGGTGGAGATGCCGGGAATCGAACCCGGGTCCAGTGGAGTTAATTCAGGGCTTCTCCGAGCGCAGTCCGCTGTGATTTTCTCGGCCCTGGCGGTCACACGGACAAGCCGCCAACAGGCCCAGCTGCTGTTTGATTTCCCATCCGCCCTCGCAGCCCGGGCGGACGGTTGAGTTCCCTAGATTATGCCAGGGTCCGGGTCGGGAACTCCCCGGTCTGACACCCAAGCGCTATCGGTGCTTATTAGGCAGCGAGAGCGAACTGCTGGGAATCGCGCTTAGAGTTGGCGATTATTTTTTTGCGACACGTGGTTAACGAGATCATTGCCGCGTTCCTCGGCTCGCTTCCCCTGTTTCAACATCCCCTGTCGAAACCGATCATCCCCATGTTTTGTTGAGAAACAGCTCGGACGGTCATCGTCCGTGTTGCTTGCGCCATAGTACGCGAGGCGACGGGCGAGGGTCCAGCGGATTAACCCTGGCGTCGGCGGGCCGCCGCCACCGCGCGGGCCGTCTCGCGGGTGTCCTGCTTCTCGCGCAGCGTCTGGCGCTTGTCGTAGAGCTTCTTGCCGACCGCGAGCGCCAGTTCGAGCTTCACCCGGCCGTCCTTGAAGTACAGCGAGAGCGGGACCAGGGTGTGGCCCGCGTCGCGGACCTTGCTCTCGATCTTGTGGATCTCCATCCTGTGCAGCAGCAGCTTGCGCTTGCGCCGGGCCGCGTGGTTGGTCCACGTCCCCTGGGTGTACTCGGGGATGAAGACGTTGTCGATCCACGCCTCGTGGTTCTGGATGTACGCGTAGCCGTCGACCAGGTTGGCCCGCCCCTCGCGCAGCGACTTGACCTCGGTTCCGGTGAGGACGAGGCCGCACTCGTAGGTGTCGAGGATCGTGTACTCGTGTCGCGCCTTCTTGTTCTGCGCGATCAGCTTCTGTCCGGTTTCCTTTGCCATAACGCGGCCATTCTCGCACTTCGAGGCCGGATCGGGCAGCTGCTTTAGGCGCGGGTGCCCAGCCCCGAGAGGACCCGCAGGGCGAGCTCGTCGGCCTCCTCGCCCGAGCCGGCCGGGACGTCGGGGGTGAGGCCGGTGCCGTCCGGGGAGCGGCCCGCCGGGGTGTAGTAGCGGCCGACGGTCAGTTCCAGCACGGCACCGTCGGCGAGCCGGCTGGGCTGCTGGACGGTGCCCTTGCCGAAGGTCCGCGAGCCCACCACCACGGCGCGGCTGCGGTCCTGGAGGGCTCCGGCCAGCAGTTCGGCGGCGCTCATCGTGCCGCCGTCCACCAGCAGCACCAGCGGGGTGCGCTGGTCGCCGCCGGGCGGGGCGGTCAACTCCCTGGTCTCGCCGCGCTCCTGGTACGAGCCGACCGTTCCGCCGTCCAGGAAGATCCCGGCGGTGCCGGCCGCCTCGTCGACCAACCCGCCCGAGTTGCCGCGCAGATCGAGCACCACGCCGGCGTGCGGGGCGCGCAGCGCGGCGCGCACCTGGTCGGCCACGCCGCTGGTGAAGCCGCGCACGGTCACCCGCAGCACGCCCTTGCCCAGCTGCTCCGCGGTGACCTGCCGGCTGTCCAGCAGCACGCGCCGCAGCCGCAGTTCGCGCTCCTCCCCCTCGCCGCGCCGGACCGCCAGGGTGACCTCGGAGCCGGCCCGGCGCTCCTCGCCCTGGCCGCGCAGCCGCGCCACCACCTCGGTGACCGGCAGGTGGTCGGCCTGGTCCTGGCCGATCCGTACGAGCCGGTCGCCGGGGGCGATGCCGGCCGCGGCGGCCGGGCCGCCGGGCGCGACCTGGGAGACCTCGGTGACGCCGTCCTGGCCGCGGCCGACCGAGAGGCCGACGCCCGGGTACCGGCCGTCCAGGCCCTGGCTGAACTCCGCGTACTCCTGGGCGCTGTAGTACGCGCCCCAGCGGTCGCCGCCGGCCGCCAGCAGGTGCTCGGCCTGCTGCTCGGACAGGGCGGCGCCGGCCGGGTCCGCCGGGAGCCCGCCGGTGGCCCGGGCGGTGTCGGCGGACGGGCTGTGCGGCGGCCCGCCCGGGTCGCCCCAGGCGCCGGTGGCCGCGCCGGCCAGCAGCACGGCGCCGAACACCAGGCTGAGCGCGGCCACCTGGCGGGCCCTGCGCGGAGTTTGCAGCATGGACCGGAGTGTAGACACCGCTCCGAGCGGGACGAACCGGAACGACGGGCCCCGGAACGCCGACGGCCCCGGACGGCGCAGTGCCGTCCGGGGCCGTCGGGGCGTCCGGGAATCAGACCTTGAGGTACTTGCGCAGCGTGAAGAACGCCGCCACACCGGCCATGCCCATACCCACCACGATCAGTAGCGGTATCACCGCCAGCACCGAGCCGAGGCCGATGAAGTGGATGAACTGCACCCGGTCGGCCAGCCAGTTCTGGACGAAGAAGTGCCCGCCGATCAGCAGTCCGGAGGCCATCATCGCGCCCAGCAGCGCCGAGAAGGCCGCCTCGGCGATGAACGGCATCTGGACGTAGAAGTTCGACGCACCGACCAGGCGCATGATCCCGGTTTCACGCCGTCGGCTGTACGCGGACACCCGGACGGTGTTGACGATCAGCAGCAGCGCGACGAACAGCATCAGCACCATGATCACGAAGGCCGCCGTCTGGAGGCCGTTCAGCAGGCCGAACAGGTTCTCCAGGATCTTCCGCTGGTCCTCGACCGACTTGACGCCGGGCTTGCCGGCGAAGGCGCTCTGGATCACGTCGTACTTGGTCGGGTCGTTGAGCTTGACCCGCCAGGACTGCGGCATGGCGTCCGCGCCCAGGACGGAGATGAGCGGGTTGTCCGGGTTCATCTCCTTCCAGTGCTTGTACGCGTCGGCGGAGCTCTCGTAGGTGGACGACTGGACCACCGAGGTCATCTTGTCCAGCTGGTCCTTGATGTCCTGGACCTGCTGGTCGGTGGCCGCACCCTTGTCGCACTGGGGCGAGTTCCGGGCGTCCGCCTTGGTGCAGAAGTAGATGCTCACCTCGACCTTGTCGTACCAGTACCCCTTCATGGAGTTCACCTGGTCGCGGACCAGGAGCGAGGAACCGGCGAGGGCGAGGGAGAGCGCGACACTGACCACGACCGCGATGGTCATGGTCAGGTTGCGTCGGAGACCCACACCGATCTCCGACAGGACGAACTGGGCACGCATGCGGGAAACAACTCCAGGGTCGGTACTGCTCCGGGACTGGCGGTTCGGGCCGGCGGCCCTACGGGTCAGCGCTGGTCGGTCAGTGCTGGTACCCGTAGACGCCGCGGGCCTGGTCGCGGACGAGCAGCCCCTTGTCGAGCTCGATGACGCGCTTGCGCATCTGGTCGACGATGGCCTGGTCGTGGGTGGCCATCAGCACCGTGGTGCCGGTGCGGTTGATGCGGTCGAGCAGCTTCATGATGCCGACCGAGTTCTGCGGGTCGAGGTTGCCGGTGGGCTCGTCCGCGATGAGCAGCATCGGACGGTTCACGAAGGCCCGGGCGATCGCCACGCGCTGCTGCTCACCACCGGACAGCTCGCCCGGCATGCGGTCCTCCTTGCCGCCGAGGCCGACCAGCTCCAGCACCTCGGGCACCACCTTGTTGATGGCGCTCTTGGGCTTGCCGATCACCTCCAGCGCGAAGGCGACGTTCTGCGCGACCGTCTTGTTCGGCAGCAGGCGGAAGTCCTGGAAGACGGTGCCCAGCTGGCGGCGCATGTGCGGCACCTTCCAGTTGGACAGCTTGCCGAGGTCCTTGCCCAGCACGTGCACCGCCCCCGTGGTGGGGCGCTCCTCGCGCAGGCACAGGCGCAGGAAGGTGGACTTGCCCGAGCCGGACGAGCCGACCAGGAAGACGAACTCACCCTTCTCGATCTCCAGCGAGACGTTGTCCAGGGCGGGACGGTTCTGCTTGGGATAGGTCTTGGAGACGTTGTCGAATCTGATCACGGCTGCATCACGGAGGCCATCCTAGGCGGCGCCAGTCCTTGGGTCGGTCCGCCCCTGGGGCCCGGCCCGGGGGCGGTCGAAGGGAGCGCGGAGGGCCGCTCCCGGACTCGGACCATACGCGAATCGGCATCCGGCCCGCAGGGGCCGCCCGCGACAACGCCCGCCCCTTGGGGGAGAATGTCTGCTTATGCCCCGAATATCGGGGGTCATCTCGCAGCCCGGGAGCCGGAACCGCCGGAACCTGGCAGAGTGGAGGGGGCGACCGCGTCACGGCCGCTCCCCCGTACAGGGCAGCACATGGAACCAAAGCCCCGTCCGGCGCGTTGGCTGTAGCAGCGAGGAGGAGATCGCATGACCTGCGACCATCTGGTGTGCGCCAACTGCAACGGCCGCGTCAGCGACGGGCGTTGCCCGGTGTGCCGGGCCAACCGGGCCCGGATCCAGGAGCAGCAGAGCCCGTTCGCCGCGCTCTCCCCCGCGATGCTGCTGGCCCTGCTGGCCGGGCTGCTCGCGGTGGCGCTGATCGCGCGGCAGGCTCTGGCCTGACAACCCACGAGACGTACGACGAAGGCCCCCGACCACTGCGGTCGGGGGCCTTCGTCGTCTGCCGCTACTCGGCGCTGGTCTCGCGCTGCTTGCGCCAGCGGATCCCGGCCTCGATGAAGCCGTCGATGTCGCCGTCCAGCACGGCCTGCGGGTTGCCGGCCTCGTACGCGGTGCGGACGTCCTTCACCATCTGGTACGGGTGCAGCACGTAGGAGCGCATCTGGTTGCCCCAGGAGCTGCCGCTGTCCTTGAGCGCGTCCATCGCCGCCTTCTCCTCCTGGCGGCGCCGCTCCAGCAGCTTGGCCTGGAGGACGTTCATCGCGGACGCCTTGTTCTGGATCTGCGAGCGCTCGTTCTGGCAGGAGACCACGATGCCGGTCGGGATGTGCGTGATGCGCACCGCCGAGTCGGTGGTGTTGACGCCCTGGCCGCCGGGGCCGGAGGCGCGGTAGACGTCCACCCGGAGCTCGCCCTCGTCGATGTCGACGTGGTCGGACTGCTCGACGACGGGGAGCACCTCGACACCGGCGAAGGAGGTCTGCCGACGGCCCTGGTTGTCGAACGGCGAGATGCGGACCAGGCGGTGGGTGCCCTGCTCGACCGAGAGGGTGCCGTAGGCGTACGGCGCCTTCACGGTGAAGGTCGCGGACTTGATGCCGGCCTCTTCGGCGTACGAGGTGTCGTACACCTCGGTGGGGTACCCGTGCCGCTCGGCCCAGCGCAGGTACATGCGCATGAGCTGCTCGGCGAAGTCGGCGGCGTCCACGCCACCGGCCTCGGCGCGGATGTTGATCAGCGCCTCGCGGGCGTCGTACTCGCCGGACAGGAGGGTACGGACCTCCAGCTCCTCGACCGCCTTCTGGAGGGCGACGAGCTCGTTCTCGGCCTCGGTGCGGGTGTCCGCGTCGTCCTCGGCCTCGGCGAGCTCGAACAGCACGCCCAGGTCGTCGATACGGCTGCGCAGGCCCTCGACCCGGCGCAGTTCGCCCTGGAGGAAGGAGAGCCGGCTGGTCACCTTCTGCGCGTTCGCGACGTCGTCCCACAGGGTGGGGGCGGCTGCCTCCTCCTCCAGGACCGCGATGTCGGCCCGGATCTTGTCCAGGTCGATGACGGCCTCGATCGACCCCATGGTCGTATCGAGGTTCTTGAGCTCTTCGGAAGGATCGACGGCTGCCACGCCCCCAGGGTAATGGTTCCGGGAGTGGTCATGACGACACCCCCGGTCCCCCCGGCCTCACGACGGCGGCCGCGGCCCCGGCTACGGCGCCCGCGGGGCCGTGCCGGACACCGCCGGACGGGTCGGGTGGCCGCCGTCCGGGACGGTGGCCGCGAAGGCCGTCCAGGCCGCGGCGGCGCCCGCCAGCAGCAGCACGGTGGCGATCAGCACGGCCAGCAGCCGGCGGCGGCGCAGCAGCGCCTGGCGGTCCCGGCGGTGGCCCGGGGCGGCGCGCTGGGCGCGGGACTCGAGCGCGTACGCGGCCAGCTCGTCGGCCGACGGGCGGCGCAGGCTGGTGTGGGTGTCCCGGGTGGAGTCCGGGGCGGCGCCGGGCACCAGCGGGACGGCCGGGCCGCGGCGGCGCTTGTGGATGCCGGGGCCGGCGTCGATCTCGGCGTAGACGGCCTCGCCGGGGGTCAGCTGCTCCTCGGCCGGGGCCCGGCCCTGGCCGGGCACGGCGAGCACCGGCAGACCGGCCAGCGAGGGCAGCTGCTCGCGCAGCCGCGAGGCCAGCTCGGCGGCGCGCAGCCGGGAGGCCGGGGCCTTGGCCAGGCACTCGGAGATGATCCGCCACAGCCCGTCCGGCAGGCCGGGGATCGGCGGGACCTGCTCGGTGACGTGCCGGCGCAGCACCGCGCCGGTGTGGCCGCCGCCGAACGGGGTGAAGCCGGCCAGCAGCTCGTACAGCACGGTGGCGAGGGCGTAGATGTCGACGGCGGCGCGCGGCTCCAGGCCCTCGATGATCTCGGGGGCGAGGTAGTCCGGGGTGCCGATGATCCGGGTGGCCCGGGTGCGGCGCGGGGCGTCGACCAGGCGGGCCACCCCGAAGTCGGTGAGCTTGGCGCGCGGGGCGCCGCCGGGGCCGGGGGCGGCGGCGAGGTCGAGCAGGACGTTCTCCGGCTTGACGTCGCGGTGGACGATCCCGGCCGCGTGCGCGGCGGCCAGGCCGTCGGCGACGTCGGCGATGACCGAGGCGGCGGTCTGCGGCGGCAGCGCGCCGTCCCGCTCCAGCCGGGAGCGCAGGTCGGTGCCCTGGACCAGCTCCATCACCAGGGCGAGGTCGCTGCCGTCCACCACCATGTCGCGCACGCCGACCACCCGGGGGTGGTCGAGGCTGGTCAGCGCGGTGCGCTCCTGGACGAAGCGGCCGACCAGCACCTGGTCGGCGGCGAGGTCCTCGCGCAGCAGCTTGACCGCCACCGGGCCGTCGGGCCCTTCACCGAGCCAGACCGTCCCGGCCGAACCCCGGCCGATCACCTGGTGGACGGTGTACCGGCTGCCGATCTTGCGTGCCAATGCTGCTCCGTGGGCGGCGCGGGAGCGCTCCGGGGGTCCGGCGCGCTCGGTGGGGCGGGACAACAGCGACCAACCTACGCGCCCGGAGGGCCTGCGGGGGCCGCCCGAAGGGCCCGGAGCGGGAGTCCCGGCCGAGAAATCTCGATAATTGTCGACATAGCGTCAATATGGCCGCCCGGGCGGGCCGGAGGCCGGAACGCCGTCCGGACCCGGACCGGTTCCGGCTCCGGATCGGCTCCGGCCCCGGGCGGCGCTACTTGCCGAAGAGGCTGTTCGCCCAGCCGCGCGCCGAGTCGAACCAGCCCACGACGTTGTCCCAGTAGTGCGGCAGCGGCGTGAAGTTCCACAGCGCCACCCCGGCCACGGCCAGCACCAGCAGCACCATCAGACAGCCCTTGAAGCAGCCGAGCCCCGGGATGTACATCCGGTTGCGGCTGCGCGGGCGCGGCTCGCGGGCCGGCCCGGGCTCGCGGCGGGCCGGGGCCGGCGGCTCCTCGCGGCGCTGCGGCGGGGCCTCCCGGTACTGCGGCGCGGGCGGCTCGGCCCGGCGCGGCACCGGGGTGGGCGCGGGTGGCGGCGGGTAGCCGCCCTGCGACTGGCCGTACCCGCCCGGGGCCTGCCGGTAGCCGCCGGGCGGCTGCGGACGGCCGCCCTGGCCCCGCTGGCCGCCCTGGCTTCCCTGGCCGGCCTGGCCCGCCCGGTAGGGCGGCGGGGCCACCGGCGGGCGCTGGGCGTAGCCGGGCGGGGGCGGGGCCTGGCGGTAGCCGCCGGGCTGCTGCCCGCCGGGACGCCCGCCCGGGGCGACCTGGCCCGGCCGGTGCCCCTGGCCGCCGTGGCCGCCCGGTCCGGCCGGGCCCCCCTGCCCGGCCTGGTAGGGCTGCGGGGCGACCTGCGGCTGCGGGAGGTCCTCGTAGTCCTCCGGGCCGAAGTAGCCGACCTGGGTCTGCTGGTTGCGGTCCCGCGCCGCGCGCAGCTGGGTCTGCCACGGGTGCGGCGCCTCCTCCTGCGGCGGCCCGGCGGGCGGGGGCGGCGGCACGGCGGCGGGCGGCATCACCCGGGTGCGGTCCGGGGCGCCCTGCGGGGGCGGCGGCTGGGTGCCCATCACCGCGGTCGCCGCGGCCGGGTCGTACTGCCCGCTGGTCGGCGGCAGCACCTGGGTGTGGTCCTCGGCGCCGGGGGCCGTACCGGGGACCATGAAGCCCGGGGCCAGGGCGCCCGGCACCGTCGCGGGCGGCAGCGGCGGCATGCTGCCGGGGACGGCCGTCGGCTGCGGGTCCGGGAGCAGCAGGGCGCCGACCGCCAGCGCCTCGTCCACCGCCGCCGGGGAGGCGTGCACGCCGACCCCGGCCGCGACCACCCGCAGCGCGTGCGCCAGCGAGGTGGCACCCGGCCGCTGGGCCGGGTCCTTGCGCAGGCAGCGCTCGATCACCGTCCAGAGCGGCTCGGGCATGGTGCTGGGCCGCTGCGGCTCCTGGGCCAGGTGGGCCTGGAGCACGGCGAGGGCGCTGTCGCCCTGGAACGGCTGGCGGCCGGTGACCAGCTCGTACAGCATGATCCCGGCGCCGTACACGTCCACCGCGGAGGTCTGCGGACGGCCCTCGGCGGACTCCGGCGCGACGTAGGCGGGGGTGCCGACGAACTCGTGGGTGCGGGTGACGCCCGGGGAGTCGGCGAGCCGGGCGATGCCGAAGTCGGTCAGCAGCGGGTGCATCCGCTCGACGCCGTCCACCACGGTGGAGGCGAGCATCACGTTGGCCGGCTTGAGGTCGCGGTGGACGATCCCGTCCGCGTGGCTGGCCGCCAGCGCGTCCGCGACCTGGGCCATCAGCAGGGCGCCGGCGATCGGGCTGAACGGGCCGTTGGCGCGCAGGTAGCGGGCCAGGTCGGGGCCGTCCACCAGGTCCATCACCAGGGCCAGCAGCTCGCCCTCGACGACCAGGTCGCGGACCCGGACGATGTTGGGGTGGGTCAGCCGCAGCAGCAGGGAGCGCTCGCGCAGGAAGCGCATCACCACGTCGGGGTCGGCGGCCAGCTCCTCGCGCAGCACCTTGATCGCCACCCGCTGCCCGGGCGGGCAGCCCGGCACCTGGACGTCCTCGCGCACCACGCCGCGCCAGACGGTGCCGGTCGCACCCCGCCCGAGGGTCTCATCCAGCAGATACTTGCTGCCGACTGGCCGCACCTGTCGCACTCCTCGCCGTGCCGCCCGCGCGGGGCGCTCCTCCGCCGGTGCGGTGAGCCTGCCGGGCCCGTGTCTGCGGCCACTCTAACGGTGACCGTACGGGTTTTTGAGGTGGTCGGTAGGCCATCCGCACGGTCTGGGGAAGGGTTGGGGGAGATCCCCTAGGGAAGGTCCCGGGCACCCCGCGAGAGGACCGTCGACCTGACTCTCCGTCGCCCCGGTCACGGCCACGATCGCAAGATCGTCAAATCCGGTACGGTGCGCGGACCGTCCACGACGGATGGCAGGATGGACACTCGCCACTCGTGTGGCCCAACGGTGCCCTTGGCACCGGGCAGCGGCACCAGGCTTCACATCAGCAGAAGGGACCCGCGGGCGAGATGCAGATCCGGCTGACCGTCCTCCGACCGCGCAGCGGCCCGTCCGCCGCCGGCTCCGCCATTCCCTACGTGGACGTGCTGGTGACCGCGCCCGTCGGCACCGCACTCGGCGCCATCGCGGGCGCGCTCGCGGGTGCCGTGGGCGTGCGCGGGCCGCGGGCCGCCACCCACGTACACCTGTACGCCGGGGCGCACCGGGTCGACGAGCACACCCTGCTCGGCCACCCCCCGCTGCTCGACGGCGCCGTCCTCAGCCTGAACGAGCCCGACCCGACCGCCGACGACCCCGACGACGCCCCCGCCGCCGCCGAACTGCGGGTGGTCGGCGGCCCCGACGCCGGCGGCGTGCACCGGCTGCACGGCCGGGAGATCCGGATCGGCCGCTCCGCCGAGGCCGACGTCCCGCTCGACGACCCGGACGTCTCCCGGCTGCACCTCTCCCTGCACCTCGCCGAGGACGGCCGGATCTCCGTACGCGACCTCGGCTCCACCAACGGCACCGCCCTGGACGGCCGGCTCGTCCCGCCCGTCCCGCCGGAGGCCGCCGTCCCGCTGGAGCCCGGCGCCGTGCTGCGGATCGGCGAGTCCACCCTCCAGGTGACCGCCCCCGACCCGGCCGAGGCCGCCGGAGCCGTCCGCGCCGCCCTGCCGGACGGCCACGGCCACCTCCAGCTCGCCGCCCCCGGGCCGGTCCGGCCCGCACCGCCCGTGGTCGAGCCGCCCGCCGCCCCCGAACCCGCGCCCGGCCGCGGCCGCGGCCTGTTCTCCCTGCTGCCCGGCCGCGCCGCCGAACCGCCCGGCCAGGAGAGCGCCGAACGCCACCACGCCGCGGTGCGGCTGCGCCAGACCGCCGCCCAGCGCGAACGCTGGCCCGACCTCGCCACCCTGCTGCTCAACGCCGTCGGCCCCGGCCCCCGGCTCTGGGAGCGCGGCCCCGGCCACCCCGACGCGCTCACCCTGCGGCTCGGCACCGCCGACCGCCCCGGCGGCCCCGGCACCACGCCCGGCACCATGCTGCCCGCCGTCCCGGTCACCCTCGACCTGCAGACCGCCGGCAGCCTCGGCCTCAGCGGCCCGCGCGAGCGCCTGGACGCGCTCACCCGCGCCGTCGTCGCCCAGCTCGCCGCGCTGCACCCGCCGACCGGGCTGAGCCTGGTCGTGGTCGACGCCGACCCGGCCCGCGCCGCCGAGGACCGCGTCGACACCTGGGCCTGGGCCCTGTGGCTGCCCCACCTGCGCCCGGTCGACGGCCAGGACTGCCGGCTGCTGATCGGCCTCGACGACGAACAGGCCACCGCCCGGCTGACCGAGCTCACCGCCCGGCTCAGCGGCCCCAGCGGCCTCGGCGGCCACCCCGCCACCGTGGTCGTGGTCGACGGCCGCCCGGCCACCGAGGCCGCCCGGCAGGCGCTCGACCTGCTGCTGCGCCAGGGCCCGGCGGTCGGCATCTTCCCGATCTGCCTCGCCGAGCAGCCCGAACTGCTCCCCCGGGGCCTCGGCGCCACCGCCCTGATCACCGGCGAGGTCGGCACCCAGCTGTCGCTGTCCCGGCCGGTCGCCCGCGGCCGGGAGACCCTCCACGAGGTCTCGCTGGACGCCGTCTCGGACGCCTGGGCCGAACGGCTCGCCCGGGTCCTCGCCCCGCTGCGCGAGGCCACCCCGGCCGCCCGCGGCCCGCTGCCCGACGTGCTGCGGCTGCTCGACCTGCTGCAGCTCGACACCGTCACCCCGGCCAAGCTGTCCGCCCGCTGGGACGCCCACGCCGGCGGCATCGGCGCCGCCACCGCCCTGCTCGGCACCACCCGGGACGAGCTCTGCACCCTCGACCTCGCCGACCCCGAACTCACCGTCCCCTCCCCCGACCCGGGCGGCCCGCACCTGCTGATCGGCGGCGCCCGCGGCTCCGGCAAGACCGAGCTGCTGCGCACCCTGGTCGCCTCGCTCGCCGTCTCCGAGCGGCCCGGGCGGCTCGCCGTCACGATCATCGAGGGCCGGGCCACCTCGGACGGCCAGGACGGACTGGACGGCTGCACCGAGCTGCCGCACGTCAGCGGCCGGGTGAACGCCGCCGCCGACCCGCGCGCAGCGCTGCTCGCGGCCGAGGCGCTGGAGGACGAACTCACCCTGCGGGAACGGCTGTTCGACGGGCTGGACTTCGCCTCCTGGCATGCCGCCCGCATCCTGGACGCGCAGAGCCTGGACGGGCCGGAGGCGGACGCCGAGCACCCCAAGGTCCCGGTGCCCGCCGCCGTCGGCGGCGGAGCGGCCACCACGCCCCGGATCATCCCGCCGCGCAGCGCGGAGGGCCCCCGCCCGACCGGCCCCGCCGCTCCCCCCGCCCGGCTGGTCGTCGTCGTCGACGACTACGACGCCCTGCTCTCCCCCACCTCCGCCGCCGGCCGCCCGCTCGCCCGCGCGCTGGCCGCCGTCGCCCGCCGCGGCGGACCGCTCGGCGTCCACCTCGCCGTCGCCACCGGCCGCCCGGAGGAGAGCGCCGGCACCGAGGTGGACGAGGCCGCGCTGCTGCGGATCGCCCTGCGCACCGAGGACCCGGCCGACTCCGACCTGCTGATCCACCTCGGCGACGCGGCCGCCCTGCCCGAGGACACCCCCGGCCGCGGCTACCTCCGCCTCCCGGACGGCGGCGTCACCGCCTTCCAGACCGCCCGGATCAGCGGCCGCATCCCGCGCACCGCCACCCTGCGGCCCACCGTCGTCGCGATAGACCCGCTCCAGCTCGGCGCCCCGCCGGCCCGCCGGCCCGTCCGCGAACTCGGCAACGGCCCCACCGACCTCGCCCTCCTCGCCAGCGCCCTCCAACGCGCCGCCGCCCGCTGACCCCTCCGGGGCCACCTCGCCTCGCACCCCGTTGCCGCTTCGGCCGACCCGAAGCGGCAACGGCATCAGGCACCACTCCCCGCACCGGAAGTCGTCAGGTCGACTTCCTGTGCGGGGAGAGCCACAACCGCCGCGCTCCTCGCCGCAGGTCGCCCGCCCGCCAGGACGACAAGGCCCAGGCGGGCCCGACCGAGAAGGGTCGGGCCGCCGGAACCGCCGCCGAGCAGTACTCACTTCACCCCGTCATCCGCCGCCGCTTCGGCCTTGCCGAAGCGGCGCCGGGCCACTCCTGCGCGAGAAGTCGGCCGGGCCGACTTCCCGCGCTTACGGGTGGGTTGCGCGGGCGCGGCAGCGGGTGAGGGCGTAGGTGATGCGGCGGTCGGAGGGGAGCGTGGTGACGAGGAGTTCGCCGGCCGTGACGAGGGTGGTCCAGTAGAGGGCGGGGTCGCCGGTGCGGGGAAGGGGATGCGCGGCGGCGAGGGAGAGGTACGCGGAGATGAGGTTGCCAGTGGTGAACCAGCGTTGGAGGCCGTGGTGGTGGCCTGGGCGGATGCCGCCCATGGCGTCGATGGCGACGAGGAAGTGTTCGACGACGGCGAGTTCGGTGTCGGTGAGCGACTTGGGGACGTCGAAGACGCCGAGGGCTTCGAGGAGTTCGCCGGTGTCGGTCTCGGTGTCGGGGCGGGGGTCGGCGAGGAGGGCGTCGTAGCACTCGGCCAGGCGGCGGGTGGTTTCGGCGTGGGGGATGTCGAGGGCGAGGCAGACGGCGCGCGCGACGGGCAGGGGCGGGTGGCCGAGGCGGGCCAGGAGGGCGTAGGTCGCGGCCGGGGTGGCCCCACGGGAGAGGGTGTGCCGGGCGAGGGTGACGAGGTTCATGGAAGAAGCGGCTCTCAGGCGAGGGTGGTGACGGGGGCGATATGGGCCCAGACGAACTTGCCGATACCACAAGGGCGGGGGGCGCAACCCCACCGTTCGGCAAGTTCGTCGACAAGGAACAGACCGCGCCCCTTCTCATCGTCGGGGACGGCGGTCCGGAGGATCGGCCGTCCGGTGCCCGCATCGTGGACTTCGAGGCGCAAACGGGAGCCGGTGAGAGCGAAGCGGACCTCGATGTGGCGGTCGTCGGGGGCGTCGGAATGCAGGACGGCATTGGCGAAGAGCTCGCCGAGGAGCAGTTCGGCGGTGTCGCGGTAGCGGTCCCCGGAGGGCAGCCCGGAGAGGAAGGCCCGGAGCAAGTACCGGGCCAGGGGAGCGGATTCGGTCCGCGCGTCGAGGCGTGCGACGAACATGCGCGGGCGGCGGGACATCAGCATGGGGGCACCTCGAAGGGGAACGCGGACGGGACCATTCGCACCACGGCTGGTGATTGGCCGATGACGAACAGTCAACATCCATGCCCTGCGGTCGGCTATGGTCGGGGCGCGCCCGGACGTTGAAACCCTTGAAACCCACCTGCCAGGGGGAACTGTCGTGCGAACCGACCGTGGGCCGAACCACAGGCTCGCCTCACTGATGGCCGAAGCCGCCTGGGGCAACGGCGATTTGGCTCGGGCCGTCAACCGGACCGGCACCGAGACCGGGCAGCGGCTGAAGTACGACGCCTCGGCCGTCTCCCACTGGCTCAGCGGCACCTCGCCTACGGCGAAGGCCCTGCCGGTCGTCCTGGAGACACTGGCGCGGAGGCTCAAGCGGCCGATCACCGCCGTCGAGGCCGGATTCCGCGGGACACCTACCCCTGTTGAGCAGCCGACGGATACGGTGTCAGGGCTGATCGACCTGGGGAGCCTCGATATGGACCCGTCCCGGCGCGGAATCCTCACGGCCGGCCTCTACTCGGCGGCCCTCACCATCCCCGGCTGGCCCGACGTGGTGGGCCGCTTCGAGAGACTGCGGACCGACCCCCACCTGCGGATCGGCATGGCGGAGGTCCAGGCGGTCGCGGCGATGACCGAGCGGATCAGCGACCTGGACGACCAGTTCGGCGGCCGGATGACCCGTCCGATGGCCGCCTCGTTCCTGGTCAACACGATCGTCCCGTACCTGCGGGCGGACGCCGGTGAGGACGTCCGCAAGGCCATGCTGTCGGCCGCCGCCGACCACTGCTACCTGACCGGCTACATGGCCGTGGACGAACGCCACGACTCCCTGGCCCAGCGCTACTACTTGAAGGCCCTGGAGCTGGCCGGGCACGCGGGCGACCACCTCACCTACTGCACCACCCTGCGCGGCATGAGCGTCCAAGCCGTCAATCTCGGCCACGGCAGCAGCGCCCTGCGGCTCGCGGACGCCGCCTCGGCCGCTTCCCCGGAGGCCGGTCCCCGCATGAGGGCCTTCCTCGCCGGCCAGCAGGCCCACGCCCTCGCCCAGACCGGGGACAGGATCGGAGCCCTGCTCCACCTGCGCACAGCGGAAGTCGCGATGGATCAGGCCGAGTCGAAGGCGAGGGTCGTCGGCCGCTACGATCCCGCCGCCCTCGCGTACCACGTCGCCCAGGTCAACTACGAGCTCGGCGACCGCGATGGCGCGATCCGCGCGCTCCAGCACTCCGAGAAGCTCCGGCCCCCGGTGTACCGCGGGTCCCGCGTACGCGCCCTCTCCATGCTCGCCGAGTGGCAGCTCGGAGCCGGCCGACTGGAAGAGGCCGTCCAGAACTGGCACCTCGCCCTGGACGACTATCCGACCATCCAGTCCGGCCGGGCCGACGACCGCTTCCGCTCGATGCTCTCCGCGACCCGGCCGCACCGCCGCAACCCCCACGTGCGCGGGCTCCTCGAACGCGCCCGCCCCATGGCGGGCGGCCGAGGACCGGCCCGAACGGTACGGGAGACCAGGGCATGACCAGCGGCGAACCGGTCGTGCCCGTGCAGGCCACACGCGTGAGAGGGTCGGGAACGCAACTGGTGCGCGTGTGAGGGAGGGACCGCTCGTGGAGTGGGAGGTGTTCGGGCGTCGGCAGGTGTTCGGGAGTCCGTGGGTCGAGGTCTGGCTCGATGACGTCGACATCCCCGGTGTCGGCCGGATCGACCACCACGTCGTCCGCTACCCCCGCTCCTCGACCACCGCCGTCGTCACCAACGAGGCCGGCGAGTTCCTGCTCCTCTACCGGCACCGGTTCATCACCGGCCGCTGGGGCTGGGAGGTGCCGGCCGGTTGGGTCGAGCCCGGTGAGGAGCCGGCGGCGGCCGTCGTCCGCGAGGTCGAGGAGGAGACCGGCTGGCGTCCAGGCCGGGCCGAGCTGTTGACCGAGTACGACGCCATGGCCGGCATCGGCGACGCCCACTTCCACGCCTACCACGTCACCGACTGCATCCGGATCGGCGAGCCCGAGGACGTCTCCGAGGCGAGTCGCGTGGAGTGGGTCCCGGAGGGCGAGGTGGTGAAGCTGCTGACGAGCGGCGGGGTTCCGGACGGGCCGTCGCACGCCGCCCTGTCCTACTACCTCGGCCCGCATCGACTCGCTCGGTACTCCTGAACACCTCGCCCGGCGTGGGGGCGCACTCGGCGCGGGGGGGCTTGGGGTTCACGCTCGAACGGTTCGCACTCTTCGTAGTCGCTGTGCTACTTTCCGCATCATCAACCGAACATAGGAGACCCCGGCGGTGGTGGAACACCCCGGGGTCTGGCACCAGGAGCAGCAACTCCCAATGCGGATTCATCGTAGCGTTCATACGCGTGCGTTCGCCGTTCTACCGAACGGCCTGTTGCAGGACCGGCGGCTGAGTTACACCGCCCGTGGCCTCCTCGCCGACCTGCTCTCCCGCCCCGACGGGTGGCGGGAGGACGGGCGGCAGATGGCGGACAGCAGTCCGCAGGGGCGGGGCGCCGTCCGACGGGCCCTCAAGGAACTGAAGGACGCCGGGTACTACCGGGTCGACAGGGTCCGGATGGCCGACGGGACGGTCCGGTCCGAGGCCCACGTCTTCGACACCCCGCAGCCCGAACCGGCTGTCCCCCGCCCGGCCTCCGGTGGAGGGAGTTCCGGCCGCGCTGTCACCCCTCCCGTAAAGGACCCGGGACAAGAACCCACCCTCCCGGATGAACGGACGCGGGCCGCCGTGGCCACCCTGTTCCGGGTGATCCGGCCCGAACCCCGCCTGCGCCTCGGCGAGGCCGAGGCGCAGGCACTGGCACCGCTCGTCACGCAGTGGCTGGAACGGGGCTGCGACGAAGCCGAGTTGGCCCACGCCCTGCTCCCCGGACTGCCGCAGCCGATGCACTCCCCGGTGGCGATCCTCCGGGACCGCCTGCAACGGAAGCTGCCACCGGAACGAGCCGCGCCTCCACCGACGCCGTACGCCGAGTGCGGCCGCTGCCACGACCCGGTGCCCCGCCCCGGCATCTGCCGCGCCTGCGCGGGCCTCGGCACGAGAACCGTCGCCGTCGGCACCGGCGCGCCCGCCACCCCCGGAGGCGTCGCCCGCGCCCGCGCCGCCCTACGGGGGTGGCAGTCGCCGTCCGCCGTGGCGGTCGGCGGCTGACCCTCCATCGCACCATCGCCGCCTGCAGAAGCGCGCCTCTCCTCAGGGACGGGTGCCGGGCTGGTCGACGACGGCGCGGGCGAGGACGGCCATCTGGCTGGTGATGTCGCCCTTCCTGAAGGTCGCGCCGTCGGTGACGGCGACGCTGCGCTCGCCGAGGTAGGTGTAGTCGGTGCTGTCGAAGATCCACTGGACCTCGGCCCTCGCACCGCTGTCCCGGCGCGCGACCGCGATGCCGGGGCGGCCTGCCGCGTCGGTCACCGAGTCGATCACCCTGACGCCGGGGATCTTCGCGGCCGCCCGGTAGAGCGCAGCGCTGACGGCCGGTGGGGCGATCTGGTCGCGCAGGAGGTCGCCGACGGTCCTGAACGCCTCCTCGTCGGGGCCGGGCCCGTGGCCTTCGGTGTCCGCGTGGATCCTGGCCAGCAGCGCATCCGGGTCGGTCGGTAGAGCGGCGACGTAGGCGTAGCTGCCGAACCTCCCGGCGTTCGGCACGGGTTCGGCCTCCCCGTGCTCGTCGCTTCCTCCGGGGTTCGGCAGGTGCCCGTCCACGAGCAGCAGTCCCCGCTTGCTGCCGTCAACGGACGTCCAGAGCTCCCGGGTCTGCGGCGCCTCGCCCTGCGACTTCGCCCAGTTGTCCAGGCTCTTCACGTAGACGAACTGGTCCCCGCGCGCCGCCGGGGCGGGCTGCTGTTCGGCGGCCCGCGCCGCGCGGTCCAGGACCACGGCCGCGACCGGCCGCGTGGGGTCGGCACCCCGCTCGGTCGGCCCGCCGGCCAGCACCAGGGACAGCGCCAGGCCGCCCGCCAGCGCGGGCAGGGCCACCCAGCCGAGCCGCTTCCGCCGGGGCGCGGCCGCCGGCCCGCGTGCGAACTCGCTCATCAGGTGCCCCCGCAGCTGCCGCCGGCGGTCGGCGGGGAGCCCCGGCCCCGTGGGCGGTGGCAGCAGTTCGTCCTCGTTCGTCGGATTCATCGGACTCATCGGGTCCTCCCCGGTGTCGTCGACCTGGCCGCTTCGGTGCGGCCACCCCGTACCTGTCCGGTGTCCGGAGCGGGTTCCCGCCCGCCCCGGAGCTCCTCGTCCACCAGCGCGCGCAGCTTGGTGCGGGCGCGCGAGAGCCGGGAGCGCACCGTGCCGATCGGCACCCCGAGTGCCTCGGCCGCGCTCACGTAGTCCAGGCCCGCCAGGACGCAGAGGCCGAACACCTCGCGCTCCGCCTTCCGCAGCCCACCCAGTGCCCGCCGGACGGCGGCGAGCCGGGCGTCGTCGTCGAGCCGCCCGGCCAACTCCTCGGCGAAGTCCGGCAGGACGCCCCGCTCGGGCAGCCGCGCCAGCGCCGCCCGGTGCCGCCGGGCCGCCCGGGTCGTGTTGCGCAGGACCTGGGCGGCTATCCCGAACAGCCAGGGCCGCACCGGCCCGTCGTCCTCCCGCAACCGGCCGCGCAGGCGCCACGCTTCGAGGAACGTCAGCTGGACGACGTCCTCCGCCACGGCCCGGTCCCCCACCACCCGCACCGCGTACCGGTACAGATCGTCCGCCGTCTCATCGAACAGCTCCCCGAACGCCCACTGGTCGCCGCTCCTCAATCGCGCCCGCTGTGACAGTTCCACATCCCCACCTGTCCGCACGGGCCGCCGGGTTCCCGCCGGAGCACGGCAGAGCACGGCAGAGCACGGCAGAGGGCCCCGCCGAACCGGACTGTTCGGCGGGGCCCTCGTCGACCGGTCGGACGATCAGATGGTCAGGCGCACTTGATGTCGCGGTTCACCGCGGCCATCCCGGCGACCTTCCCGGCGTCCACGGTGAACTCGTACTGCCAGCCCGGCTGCCCCTCGACCGGCAGCACGTACCTGCCGCTCTTGTCCTGCTGGAGGCCCTTGGCGCCGTACGCCTGCTGGAGCGCCTCCAGGGTGGAGCCGGCGCCGATGCCCTCGGCCGTCCTGGCCTCCGCCGGGGCGGCCAGCTCGCGCAGGCCCGCCTCCGCGAAGGAGACCCGGCCGGTGGTCAGGTACGCCTTGTCCTTGGCCTCCTGCGCCACCCTCAGGTCGACCAGGGCCATCGTCGAGTCGGCGATCAGCTTGGCGGCGGCGGCCGAGTCCTTGGCCCCGGCGGCCGAGCCCGCGGCGGCGGCCGCCGCGTCCTTGGCGGAGGCGTTCGGCGGCAGGGTGCCCGCCGGGGCGGGCGCCTTCCCACTGGCCGCGTCGGCCTTGGCGCTGAGGTCCTTGTAGCGGGCCTCGGTGGCCGCCTCGGCGGCCATCCGGGCCTGGTCCGGCGCCGGTCCACCCTTGTAGACGAAGTCCGTGCAGCCGCCGAGCAGCGAGACCGGCGACGCCTCCAGGGCGCCGGTGGCCAGCCCGGCGTCCTTGGCCATGCCCGGCTTGATCCCCTGGTACCCGGCCGCCGCGAAGGCCTCCGGGCCCTTCGTCGTGGGCGCCGCCGAGGGTGCCGCGGCGGCGCCCCCGGCCTTCGCCGAGTCCTTCTTGTCGTCGGACGAGCAGGCCGCCGCCGAGGCGGCCAGCAGTACTACCGAGATGCCCACGCCCACCGCGCGGACCGTGGCCCGGTTCTTCCCCATGTCACAAACCCCCACATGATCTTTCGAGGGTCACCGTACCGAGGGTGCGGCCACGATCCACAACCGGTTTCTCAGGCGCAGTAGGTGTTGTGCTTCACCAGGGCGAGCCCGGCGACCTTGCCGTCGGCCATGGTGAACTCGTAGAACCAGTCCGGGCCGCCGCTGCCGCTCTCGGACGGGAGCTCGTAACCGCCCTCCTTGATCGGCTTGAGGTCCCTGCCCTCGTAGGCGCGCTTGAGCTCCTCCTCCGTCGAGCCGGCGCCGATGCCCTCGGCGGTGCGGGCGCCCGCCGGGGCGACCAGCTGGCGCAGGCCCTCGGTGCCGAAGTTGACCCGGCCGGTGGTCAGGAAGGCCTGGTCCCGGTTCTTGCGGGCGGGCCCGAGGAGGTCCAGGTCCTTGTAGAGCACGGCCATCTCCCGCCGCCCCGCCTCGGTCTGGTCGAGCTGCTCCCGAAGGCCCGCGAGGTACTCCTGCAGTTCCTTCGACGAGGCCCCGGACGGCGGGGGCGCGAGCGGCTTCCTGGCCGCCTTGATCTCGTCGATCCTGGCCAGGGCCTTGTCGGCCTTCGTACGGACCTCCGCCTCGGCCGCCATCCGGACCGGGTCCGGCGCCGGGCCGCCCTTGTACGCGTAGTCGGTGCAGCCGTTGAGCAGCGAGACCGGCGACGGCTCCAGGGCTCCGGAGGTGAGCGCCTCCTCCTTGGTCATCGAGAGCTGGAGCCCGCGGTAGCCGGCGGCGCCGAACGGCTGCGGCGGTGTACTGGCCGCCGCCTCGGCAGCGCCGCCCCCGTCTCCCCCGCAGGCCGCCGCTCCGGCCATGACCAGCGCCGTCGTCAGTACGGCCCCGGCCACGCGCCCGCCGCGCGTCGTCCCCACCATGATCATCTCTCCTTCGTCGACCGCACACGGTAGCGAACGTGCGGGCACGATCGACAACCGGCTCCCCCACGCGCGGAAGGGGCCCGCGTCCGAGGACGCGGGCCCCTTCGCGCACGCACCGGTCAGGAGGCCGGCCCCCGGTCGGCCAGGCTCCGGGTGTAGTGGGCGGCGGCCAGGACGGAGGCCATCAGCTCGGAGTCGAGCACGGCGGCGTCGGCCAGCCGGGTCGCGGACGCGTGGGAGGCGAGCAGCGTCTTGGTGACCCGCAGGGCGGCCTCGGAGCGGCGCGTGATGGGGCGGGCCCACTCGGCCACCGCCTCGTCCAGCTCCTGCTCGGGGACGACCCGCTGCAGGATGGCGAGCTCCCGCGCCTCCACCGCGCCGACCGGGCGGCCGGTGAGGATGATCTCGCGGACCCGGGCCGCGCCGACCTCGTGCAGCAGCCGGGGCAGCAGGCCGCCCCAGGCGACGGGCAGGCCCAGGGCCAGTTCGGGCAGCCGGAAGACGGCGTTGTCGGCGCCGGCCCGCAGGTCGCAGGCGAGCGCCAGGGCGAAGCCGGCACCGGTCGCCCGGCCCTGGACCCGGGCGATGGTGACGGCGGGGCTGTTGACGAGGGCGTCGCAGACCCGGCGGGCCTTGTCCCCGTAGGCCCGTATGCGGCCGCCGGTCGGGTCCTCGTCCAGGCCCGCGAGGAGTTCGTCGCGGTCGCCGCCGAGGCAGAAGTCGCGGCCGGCCGCGGAGAGCACGATCACCCGCACGGCCGGGTCGGGGACGGCGAGGAGGGCCAGGAGTTCGTCCAGCATGGCCGAGGTGACGGCGTTCCCCGTCCCCGGGGTGTCCAGCTCGACGTGGAGCACCGCGCCCCGGAGCTCGGAACGGACCGTACGGGCGGGCGCGGGTTCGGGGACCACCGCGGCTTCGGGAACCGGAGCGCCTTCGGGAGCGGGAGCGCCTTCGGGGACCGGCGGGGACTGCGGGACCAGCGCGGACTGGGGGGCCAGCGGGTACCAGCCGGTCGTCGTCGAGGGGTGCGGGACGTACGGCGGCGGCTGCATCGCGTACGGGGGGTACTGGGGAGCCTGCGGGGAGACGTTCATGCGGACACTCTCAGGGACGTCACCCGGTGGAAGACCATCCGGGGCGCGTGCTCCGGCGGGCTCACCGCCCGCAGCGTCGGGAAGCGCTCCAGCAGTTGACCGATCAGGGCCCGCGCCTCCAGCCGGGCCAGGCCCGCGCCGAGGCAGTAGTGGGCGCCGCCGCCGAAGGTGAGGTGGGTGCCCCGGCGGAGCGGGTCGAAGGCGTGCGGGTCCGGGTTGCGGCGCGGGTCGCGGTTGGCCGCGCCGTACATCACGTGGACCATGGTGTCCTTGGGGAGGAACGTTCCGGCCAGCACGGTGTCCTCGCCCGCGACGCGGCTGTTGACGCGGATCGGCGGGTCGTAGCGCAGCGCCTCGTCGATCGCCTCGTCGATGTGCTCGGGCCGCTCCCGCAGCCACTCCCACGTCCCGGGCGACCGCAGCAGCTGCCACACCAGCGAGGAGAGCAGCGTCGCCGTGGTCTCCAGCGAGGCGATGGTGACGAACATGGTGAGCTGGTAGACCATCCGGTCGGTGGCCTCGGGGTCGGACTCCAGCGCGTCCCAGGTGCGGATCCAGCCGGCGATCACGTCGTCGCCGTCGTTGTCGCGGCGTTCCCGGACGAGCCGGGTGAAGTACTCGCGAAGGTCCATGGTGGCCTGCTCGGAGACCGCCAGCTGGCTCTTGGTGGGCAGCAGTTCCTGGGCGTGCACCTGGTTGTGGGTCATCGTCAGGATGTGCGGGTAGTCCGCGCGGGGGATGTCCAGCCAGCGCCCGATGGTGCCGATCGGCAGCTGCTCGCTGACCACGGAGGCGAAGTCCGCCTCGCCGTCCGCCTGTATTCGCTCGGCCAGGCGGTCGAGCAGTTCGGTGGCGTCGGCCTCGATCCGCGGCGTCATGTCCCGGAGGGTGTTGCGGTCGAAGAGGCTGCCGAGGCTGCGCCGCTGCCGGGTGTGCTCGGGGGCGTTGAGGCGGGAGAGGGTGCGGCTCATCTCCTGGGTGGCGACGGCCTCCCAGCGCTCCGTCCCGGTCTGCCGCTCCTGCCAGGCGAAGTCGGGGACGAGCCAGGTCCTGCCGCGCAGAACCTGGTCGCAGGCCTCGTAACCGGTGACCAGGTAGCCGCCCCAGGGCGCCGGGACGAGGTCCCCGAGCGCCCGCAGCCCGTCGTAGACCGGGCTCGGGTCGGCGAGCCCCTCGGCCGACCGCAGCCTCCGCAGCAGCGGGACGGCGGCACGGCGGTCGACCCTGCCGTCAGGGTGCTCCGACTCCGCGGGGCGGGCTTCCAACATGGCGGTCACACGGGCTCCTTCAACACGCGGGCGGGCAGTACGGCGGCGTACTACCCAGCACCAGCGCGCTCAAGCGTCGATCCGTGTTGCCCCCGTCACGTACTGCACCGTCGTCGCACGCCGTTCACCTCGCGGTGACCGAACGTCCGGTGACCGAACGGCTGGTACCCGAACGGCCCGTGACCGGACGGCCCGTGACCGAACAGCCGGTGACCGAACGGCCCGTGACCGAACGGCCGGTGGCCGGACGGCCCACGACGGCGGGCCGGGCCGGGGAGCCCGGAGCCCGGGACGCCTCAGACCCGGAAGACGTCCAGGAAGGAGCTCCACCAGCCCTTCTTCTGCGGGGCCCGGGCCGGACCGGCGGCGGCCTGCGGGTACGCCTGCACCTGCTCGGCGGCGGCCTGCGCGGGCGCGGGGGCGGGGGCGGTGTCCGCGCCCACGGCCGGCCCCGCGGTGCGGGCGGCCACCGGGCTGAACCGCACCGGCAGCGAGACCAGGCCGCGCTGGAACGGGCCCGGCCGCCACTCGACGCTCTCCGCGGGCACCGCGAGCGTGACGTCCGGGAGCGCGTTGAGCAGGCACTCGATCGCGCTCAGGGCGATCAGCTGGGCCGGGGACTTGGCCGGGCAGGCGTGCGGGCCGGCGCCCCAGGCCAGGTGGGCCCCCTTGCTGAGGGTCAGTCGGGCGTCGGTCAGCACCGGGTCGCTGTTGGCGGCGGCGAAGCTGATCACCACCGGGCTGCCGGCGTCCATCGGGACGCCGCCCAGGTTGAGGTCCTGCATCGGGTAGTGCGTCGCGTAGTTGGCGATCGGCGGGTTGTTCCACAGCACGTCGTCGAGGGCGTCCTCGATGCGCAGTCCGGCACCGCCCTCGCCGGACAGCAGCAGGAGCAGCGCGTTGCCGATGAGGTTGCGCTCGGGCTCGACGCCGGCGCCCATCAGCATGACCAGCTGGTCCTTGAGCTCCTCGTCCCGCAGCCCGGCCGGGTGCTGGATGAGCCAGGAGGTGATGTCGTCGCCCGGCTGGCGGCGCTTCAGCGCGACCAGGTCCATCAGGCAGGAGGTCAGCTCCTCGTTGGCCTGGATCACGTCGAGGCCGTCGAAGAGCGCGGACATGCTGCGGGTCAGCCGGTCGCCGATGTCGGCCGGGCAGCCGAACAGCTGGTTGAACAGCAGCAGCGGCAGCAGCTTGGCGTAGTCGTTGAGCAGGTCGGCCCGGCCCAGCGCGCTGAACTGGTCGATCAGGTAGCCGGCGATCCGCTCGACGTGCCGGTTGAGCCGGTTGTCGTTGAGCCGGTCCAGGCTCTCGGTGACGGCCTTGCGCAGCCGCAGGTGCTCGGCGCCGTCCGTGAAGAGGCAGTTGGGCCGGTAGAACATCATCGGCAGGACGGGGCTGTCCATCGGCACCCGGCCCTCGTTCAGCGCCGCCCAGCGCCGCGAGTCCCGGGCGAACATGCCCGGGTTCTGCAGCACCCGCAGCGCGGCCTCGTGCGAGGTGACCAGGGTGGCGTCCACCCCCGGCGCCAACTCCACCGGCGCGGCCGGGCCGTTGGCGCGCAGCTTGTCGTAGACCGCGCCGGGGTCGGCCGAGAACATCTCCCCGTAGAGCGGCGTGCTCACGCCGGCGTGCATCGGGCAGCCCGGCGGAGGCGACTGCGGTACGGGTCGCTGCAGAGATTCCATGGGTCGTTCCTTGGAGGAGGCCCCGGGCGGGTGCGGACCCGGGAGACGTGAGGGGAGGAAGGCGTGGGGGAGGGAGGAGCCGTGGGGAGGTCAGGAGGCGCGGTCGAGCAGGTGCCGGACGAGCGTCAGCAGGGCGTTGGCCGAGGAGCGCTGGTCCCGCGCGTCGCAGAACACCACCGGCGTGTGCGGCAGCAGGTCGAGCGCCTCGCGCAGCTGGTCCTCGGTGTACCCGCTCTCCCGGTCGAAGCTGTTGACCGCGACCGCGTACTCCAGGCCGTACTGCTCGATCAGGTCGATGACGGGGAAGGTGTCCGCGAGGCGGGTCGGGTCGGCCAGCAGCAGCGCCCCCAGCGCCCCCCGCGCCATGTCCTCCCAGAGCTGCATGAACCGCTGCTGGCCCGGCGTACCGAACAGGTACAGCACCAGGTCGTCGCCGAGCGTCAGCCGGCCGAAGTCCAGGGCGACGGTCGTGGTCTTCTTGTCCGGCGCCCCGCGGAGGTCGTCGACGCGGATGGACGCCTGCGTCATGCTCTCCTCGGTGCTCAGCGGGGCGATCTCCGACAGGGCCCCGATGAGCGTCGTCTTGCCGACCGCGAAGTGCCCCACGACCAGGATCTTGACAGCGGTCGTCACCGCGCCCGGGACGTAGATGTCCTCAGGCGAACCGGCGTTGAAGTCCATGCAGTACCTTCTCTAGAAGTCTCGGGTCCGGGGCCTGGGCCGGGGGCGGGGCCGACCGCCGCAGCAGCCGCCCCTCACGGATCAGGTCCGTCAGCAGCAGCCTCACGACCCCCACCGGCAGCTCCAGCCTGGCCGCGACCTCGGCCACCGAGAGGTAGCCGCCGGAGCACAGCTCCCAGATCGCCCGGGTCTCCGGGCTCGGCAGCGCGGGGAGGTCCTGCTCGGGCGCGATGGTGACCAGGGTGATCAGAGACAGGTCGTCCGCACTCGGTAACGCGCGCCCACCGGTGATGACGTAGGAGCGGATGAAGCCGCCGGAGACCCGCTGTTCCTCGCCGCCGGTCGTCATGAGCCGCTGAGCGTGCTCTGGCGCGGCGCCGCCGACATCGCCCGTCCGAGCGCGCCCACCTGCTGCTGCATCCGGAAGGACATCGCCTCCATGTCGACGTCGGGGGCGGTGGAGGCGGCCAGGTACGCGCCGCTGCCGGCCGCGATCAGGAAGATCCAGCCGTGGTCGTACTCCAGGAGGGTCTGGCGCCAGACCCCGGCGCCGCCGCCGACGAACGGGGCGACCGCGCGGCTCAGCGACTGCATCGAGCTCATCGCGGCGGCGTTGGTCTCCGCTTCGTCACGGCCGATCTCGCTGGACCGTTCGAGCAGGAGGCCGTCGGCGGAGACGAGGATAGCGTGCCGGGCGCCCGGTACCTGGAGTACGTCGTTGAGCACCCAGGAAAGATCGCGGCTCACTGGATCTCGGTTCCTTCCGTGGTCATGGTGTTGCGCCCGGACAGCGTGCCGCGCTGGAACGCGCCGAGGCGGGACGGCGTGTACTGGCCGGTGCCCCGCGGATCCTCGGCCCGACCGGGACCGGGCTCCTGCGGGGTGGGGACGACCGACACGGGACGCTGGCGGCGGCGCCGGGGCAGCAGTCCGTCCGCGGTCGTCTCCGGTCCCGCCGTCGCCGCGTACGGCGTCGGCACCGGGGCCAGGGGCGCCGTCGGCTCGGACAGCGACACGAGCCGCTGGCCGGCCCCCGGCGCCCAGGCCTGCGCGGGCTGCTCCACCGGCGCGGCCTGGTAGTCGGGGTAGTCGGTGTGCTCGGCGACGGGCGGGGCCGCGACCTCGCTGCTCAGCAGCTCGGCCGGCAGCAGCACCACGGCCCGCACGCCCCCGTACGGGGAGACGGAGTCGACGGAGACCCGGAAGCCGTAGCGGGCGGCCAGCATGCCGGAGACGGCGAAGCCGAACTTCGGGGGGTTGCCCAGGCTGGTGAGGCTGATCGGCGCGCCCGGGTTCAGGAGCAGCGACGCGCGGTCCTTCTCCTCCTGGCCCATGCCGAGGCCGGCGTCGTCGATGATCAGGCAGACGCCGGTGGGGACGGCCTGGACGCTGACCTCCACCGGGGTGTCCGGGGCGGAGTAGTTGGTCGCGTTGGCGAGCAGCTCGGACAGCACGACGGCGACCGGCTCGACGACCTTGCTGGCGAGCGAGACGCTGACCCGGGAGTGGATCCGCACCCGGTCGAAGTGCCGGATCCGGCCCTGGGCGCTGCGGACCACGTCGAAGACCGAGGCGACGCTCTCACGGCGGCCCAACCAGCCGCCGCAGAGCACCGCGATGCCCTGGGCACGCCGGCCGAACTGGCTGTTGGTGTGGTCGATCGTCATCAGGTCGGCGAGGATCTGCGGGCTGTCGCCGTACTTCCGCTGCACCTTGTCGATGACGATCTGCTGCTCGTCGGCCAAGCCCTGCAGCGTCCGCATCGCCGCCTTGAGGACGGCCTTGGTGTCCTCCTCGGCGTCCCGGCGGACGGCCGTCAGCTCGGAGGCGTGCTGGCCCTGCAGGCGGTCGTGCAGCACGGCGAGTTCCTCGCGCTGCCGCTGTGCCAGGGCGCTCTCCTCCTCCAGCGAGGCGTTGCGCCGTCGCAGGGCGAGGTTCGTCCGGCGGGCCTGGAGGGCCGCTCCGACGGATACGAGCATCACCACGATGAAGACCCAGAAAAAGGGTTCCTGCACAAATGACGTCATGAAACTCTCTTCAGGTGGCATCGCGTGGGGCCGGTCCGGGCCCCGGAACGCGAATGGGACTGGCGGCCTGAACCTCTCCGAAAGGCACCCGATGTCACACCACATCGAAGTGCGTTCCGGTACGAGACCTGCGGCGACGCCTATCGCGGAGTCAGCCTACTGCACCTCATGCCATGTCAGAACAGATAGCAAAAAGGGCAGTTGGGGCGAAATTCCACGACTTGCTGGGAACTCTGACAAGAAATGGCGGCATTCGTGACGCCGCGTTAACCATAGGGACACATCCCGACCACACTTCGATTCGCGCGCAGCGTGATTCCACTGTCACGCTCCGGAATTGACGGACCTCAGGACGGACCTCAGGACGGACCTCCGGACGACCCTCCGGGCGGGCGGCCGGACATGCGGAAGGGGCCCGCGTCCGTGGACGCGGGCCCCTCCGGTACAGCCGTCCGTCAGCGCATCGAACCGGTGCGCAGCAGGGTGCGGATGACGCGCATCGCGACCGAGAGGCTGGACAGCTCGTAGTTGTCCGAACCCCTTATGTCGTCGAGGGTGCTCTTGGCGCGGTTCAGCAGGGTCGCGTTGAGCTCGGCCCAGGCGGTGTACCGCTCCTCCGGGGTGGCGCCCTCGGGGCCGCAGGCCAGGATGTCGGCGGTCAGCGCCGCGTGCGCCGCGAAGAGGTCCTCGCGGATCGCGGCCCGGGCCATCGACGACCAGCGGTCGGTGCGGGGCAGCTCGATGATGCGGTCGAGCAGGTGCGAGATCTGGAGCCGGTCGCCCAGGTCGTAGTAGAGGTCGGCGACCTCGGCGACGTCCTTGCCGGAGCGGTCCGCGACCTCGGCGACGTCCAGGGTCGGGAAGACCGAGGAGAGGCCGGCGATCCGGGTGGCCAGCTCCTCCGGCACCCCGGCCGCGGCGAGCTCGCCGTAGATCGACTCGAACCAGGTCAGGTCCTCGCCGCGGAGCGGCTTGGGCAGCGACGCCCAGACCTGGTTGACCCGGTCGTGGAAGAACTCGATGGTGCCGGCGATGTCGAGCGGCTGGCGGCGGTTGTTGAGCATCCACCGGGTGGCGCGCTCGACCAGGCGCCGCGAGTGCAGCCGCATCTTGGTCTGCACCCGGGCCGGGACCTTGTTGTCCAGGTCCTCGATCTCGGCCCAGATCGGCTCCAGGTCGAAGACGGCCCGCGCGGCGGTGTGCGTCCGGGCGATCTCCTCGTAGGTCGCGCCGGTCTCCTCCTTCAGGCGGAAGGCGAAGGTGCAGCCACCGCGGTTGATCGTGTCGTTGACGATCAGCGTGGTGATGATCTCGCGGCGCAGCGCGTGGTTGTCGATCGCGTCGGCGAACCTCGCCCGCAGCGCGGTCGGGAAGTACTCGTGCAGCGAGGTGCGGAAGAACGGGTCGTCCGGCAGCTCGGTGGCCAGCAGCTCCTCGGCCAGGATGATCTTGGTGTAGGCGAGCAGGACGGACATCTCGGGCTGCGAGAGGCCGCGGCCGTTCTGCTGGCGCTCACGGATCTGGCGCTCGGCGGGCAGGAACTCCAGCCCGCGGTCCAGCTGGCCGGCCGACTCGAAGCGGCTGATCATCCGGGCGTGCACGTTGACCATGCTGTGCGCCTGGGCGACGGCGTTGGCCAGCACCACGTTCTGCGCGTAGTTGTTGCGCAGCACCAGGTGGCCGACCTCGTCGGTCATCTCGGCCAGCAGGACGTTGCGCTGCTTGACCGTCATGTCGCCCTCGGCGACCACCTGGTTGAGCAGGATCTTGATGTTGACCTCGTGGTCCGAGGTGTCCACACCGGCCGAGTTGTCGATCGCGTCGGTGTCGATCCAGCCGCCGGTGCCCTCCGGGCCGCCGGTGGCCGCGTACTCGATGCGGCCGAGCTGGGTGCAGCCGAGGTTGCCGCCCTCGCCGATGACCCGGGCCCGGACCTGCTCGCCGTTGACCCGGATGGCGTCGTTGGACTTGTCGCCCACCTCGGCGTTGGTCTCGGTGGAGGCCTTGACGTAGGTGCCGATGCCGCCGTTCCAGAACAGGTCGACCGGGGCCTGGAGGACGGCCCGCATCAGCTCGGCCGGGGTCAGCTTGGTCGCCGACACGCCGAGGGCGGCGCGGACCTGCGGGGTCAACTGGATCGACTTGGCGCTGCGCGGGAAGACCCCGCCGCCGGCCGAGATCAGCGACCGGTCGTAGTCGTCCCAGGAGCTGCGCGGCAGCTCGAACAGGCGGCGGCGCTCGGCGTACGAGGAGGCCGCCTCCGGGTTCGGGTCCAGGAAGATGTGGCGGTGGTCGAAGGCGGCGACCAGGCGGATGTGCTCGCTGAGCAGCATGCCGTTGCCGAAGACGTCGCCGGACATGTCGCCGATGCCGATGACGGTGAAGTCCTCGGTCTGGGTGTCGACGCCGAGCTCGCGGAAGTTGCGCTTGACCGACTCCCAGGCGCCGCGGGCGGTGATGCCCATGCCCTTGTGGTCGTAGCCGGCCGAGCCGCCGGAGGCGAACGCGTCGCCCAGCCAGAAGCGGTAGGACTCGGCGACGCCGTTGGCGATGTCCGAGAAGGTCGCGGTGCCCTTGTCGGCGGCGACGACCAGGTAGGTGTCGTCCTCGTCGTGGCGGACCACGTCGGCCGGGTGCACGACCTCGCCGCCGACCAGGTTGTCGGTGATGTCGAGCAGCGCCGAGATGAAGGTCTTGTACGAGGAGACGCCCTCGGCCAGCCAGGCGTCGCGGTCGACCGCCGGGTCCGGCAGCTGCTTGGCGACGAAGCCGCCCTTGGCGCCGACCGGGACGATGACGGTGTTCTTGACCATCTGCGCCTTGACCAGGCCCAGGATCTCGGTGCGGAAGTCCTCGCGCCGGTCGGACCAGCGCAGACCGCCGCGGGCGACCTTGCCGAAGCGCAGGTGGACGCCCTCGACCTGCGGCGAGTAGACCCAGATCTCGAACGCCGGGCGCGGGGCCGGCAGGTCCGGGATGGCCTTCGGGTCGAACTTCATCGACACGTAGGAGTGCCACTCGCCGGAGGCGGCGTGCTGGAAGAAGTTGGTCCGCAGGGTGGCCTTGATGAGGTTCAGGAAGGAGCGCAGGATGCGGTCCTCGTCCAGCGAGACGACCTCGTCGAGGGCGCCGGACAGCTCCTCCAGGATGCCCTCGGTCAGCTCCAGGGCGCCCGCGCGGTGGCTCGGGCTCAGCCGGGCCTCGAACAGGTTGACCAGCAGCCGGGTGGAGTGGGTGTTGTTGCGGAGCGCGTCCTCCATGTAGTCCTGGGAGAACGTGGAGCCCGCCTGGCGCAGGTACTTGGCGTACGCGCGCAGCATCATCGCCTGGCGCCAGGTCAGCCCGGCGGTCAGCACCAGCTCGTTGAAGCCGTCGTTCTCGGCCTTGCCCGTCCAGGTGGCGGCGAAGGTCTCCTGGAAGCGCTCGCGGGCCTCGTCGGTGAGCTCGGTGGCCTCGCGCAGCTTCAGGCCGAAGTCGTAGACCCACGCGGTGCTGCCGTCGGAGCGGCGCAGCGCGTACGGGTGCTCGTCCAGCACCTCGACGCCCAGGCGCTGGAGCACCGGCAGGACCTCGGTCAGCGAGATCGGGCCGCCGACCCGGTAGATCTTGAAGCGGCGCTCGTCGTCGCCGGCGCCGACCGGCTGGTACAGGTTCAGGCGGAAGTCGCCCTCGCCGTGCAGCGACTCGATCTGCTTGATGTCGGCGACGGCGGTGCGCGGCGGGAAGTCGGCGCGGTAGCCGTCGGGGAAGGCGTTGGCGTACTTGTGGCCGAGCTCGGCGGCCCGCTCCTCGCCCAGCTCGGTGTGCAGCTGGTCGTGGAAGCCGTCCATCCAGAACCGGGCGGCCTCGGCCAGGCGGTTCTCGATCCGCTCGATGTCCGTGTCGCTGAGGTGCGGCAGCGCGGTGCCCGGGGCGACCCGGACGACGAAGTGCAGACGGGTCAGCACCGACTCGGTGGCGTACACCGTGTAGTCGATGGTGGCGCCGTTCAGCTCCTCCTTGAGGATGTCGGTGATCAGCAGCCGGATGCGCGTGGTGTAGCGGTCGCGCGGCAGGTAGATGAACGCCGAGAAGTAGCGCCCGTACTCGTCCTGGCGCAGGAACAGCCGCAGCTTGCGGCGCTCCTGGAGGTAGAGCACGCTCGTCGCGATGGAGAGCAGCTCGGAGGCCGGGGTCTGGAAGATCTCGTCCCGCGGGAAGGTCTCCATGATCTGGAGCAGGTCGCGGCCGTCGTGGCTCTCGCTGGAGAAGCCGGAGTCCTCCAGCACCTCCTGGACCTTGCGGCGCACGACCGGGATGCGGGTGACCGACTCGGTGTAGGCGGCGGAGGAGAACAGGCCGAGGAAGCGGCGCTCGCCGACCGGCTCGCCGGCGGCGTTGAACTTCTTCACGCCGACGTAGTCCAGGTAGGCCGGGCGGTGCACGGTGGACCGGCTGTTGGCCTTGGTCAGGACGAGCAGCTTCTTCTCGTGGGCCTTGGCGCGCACCGGCGCGGAGAGCCGGCCGAAGGCCTCGCTGACGGCGTGGTGGGCGTCGTCGTGGCTGTGCGGGTCGGAGCGCAGGATGCCGAGGCCGGTCCCGGCGACGGCCTTGAGGACCTCCTCGCCCTCGTGCTCGACCAGGTCGTACTCGCGGTAGCCGAGGAAGGTGAAGTGGTCGTCGGCGAGCCAGCGCATCAGCTCCCAGGCCTCGCCGACCTCCTGCTCGGGCAGGCCGGCCGGGGGCTCCTCGGCCAGCTCGTCGGCCAGGCGCAGCGCGCTCTCGCGCATCTTGCCCCAGTCCTCGACGACCTCGCGGACGTCGCCGAGCACGCGGCGCAGGTCCGCCTCGATGGCGCGCAGGTCCTCGCGGTCGGTCTCGCGGTCGACCTCGATGTGCATCCACGACTCGACGGTCGCGTCGGCGGGCCACTCGGTGCCGGCGGCCTGGCTGCGGGAGCAGGCGTCGACGTCCAGGATCTCCAGCAGCTTGCCGGTGATGTCGCGGCGGACGACCAGCTGGGGGTGGATCACGACGTGGATCGCGCGGTCCTGGCGGGACAGCTCGTTGGTGACGGAGTCGACCAGGAAGGGCATGTCGTCCGTGACGACCTCGACCACGGTGTGGCCGCAGGACCAGCCGTTCTCCTCGACCGAGGGGGTGTGGACCCGCACCTCGGCGGTGCCCTGCGGGCGCTTGAGGCCCAGGCGGTAGTGGGAGGCGGCCGCGCCGTACACGTCGACCGGGTCTCTGTCGACCAGGTCGTCGGGCGCGGTGTGGAGGTAGTAGTGGTGCAGGTACGCGGTCAGAGCGCCGTTGCTCAGACCCTCCCCCGGCGCCGCTCCCCCCACCTGGCTGTTCTCAGCGGCTGCGGCTGCCTTCTTGAGCAGTTCGGCCTTGGCTGCGTCCAGCTTGGTCTGCATGACTTCTTGGCTCCTGTCGCGCGCCGTTGCGTGACTCGGTGGTGTGTGGATGTACACCGACGGGTCACCGCAATCCTGCCGCACCATCCGACTGAAAGGGGCTCATGGCACGCATGAAACGCCCTCCCAGCGGGTAGGACGTTCCGTTCGTCCTGCAGCCACCCGACGACGCCAGCCAGCCTAACCGGATCAATCGAAGGTGGACAGGGACAGGTCGGCGCAAACCCGCAGGAAGTCGGGTCCGTCCTGGACAGCATGTCCAAACCGGAGCCCGGTGTTCACTCTCAGCCCATGTGCGGGTGGCCGTGGTGGGTCGGCGGGACGAAGGTCTCCTTGATCGACCGGGCCGAGGTCCAGCGCAGCAGGTTCTGCGCGGCGCCCGCCTTGTCGTTGGTGCCGGAGGCCCGGCCGCCGCCGAAGGGCTGCTGGCCGACCACCGCGCCGGTCGGCTTGTCGTTGATGTAGAAGTTCCCCGCGGTGAACCGCAGCTCCTCGACCGCCTGCGCGATGGCGTAACGATCCTGCGCGATCACCGAGCCGGTCAGGCCGTACGGGGCGCCGGCGTCGACCCGGCGCAGCACGTCGTCCCAGCGGGAGTCCTCGTAGACGTGGACGGCGAGGATCGGACCGAAGTACTCGGTCCGGAAGATCTCGCCCCGGTGGTCGGAGGAGACCAGCACGGTCGGCCGGACGAACCAGCCGATCGCGTCGTCGTACTGTCCTCCGGCCGCCAGTTCGATCGTCGGATCGGCCTTCGCCCGATCGATGGCGTCCCGGTTCTTCTCGAAGGCGCGCCGGTCGATCAGGGCGCCCATGAAGTTGGACAGGTCGGTCACGTCGCCCACCGCGAGCGCGTCCACCTCGGCCAGGAAGTCGTCCTTGATCCGCTGCCAGAGGCTGCGCGGCAGGTAGGCGCGGGAGAGCGCCGAGCACTTCTGGCCCTGGTACTCGAAGGCGCCGCGGATCAGCGCCGTCCTCAGGATCTCCGGGTCGGCCGAGCGGTGGGCCAGCAGGAAGTCCTTGCCGCCGGTCTCGCCGACGATCCTCGGGTACGTGCGGTAGCCGCCGATGTTGGCGCCGACGGTCTGCCACAGGGAGCGGAAGGTGGCGGTGGAGCCGGTGAAGTGCAGCCCGGCGAACGCCGGGTCGGCGAGCACCACCGGGGAGACCTGGAGGCCGTCGCCGGTCACCAGGTTGATCACCCCGGGCGGCAGGCCGGCCGCCTCCAGCAGCCGCATCAGGTGGTACGCGGCCAGGGTCTGGGTCGGCGCGGGCTTCCAGACCACGGTGTTGCCCATCAGCGCGGGGGCGGTCGGCAGGTTGCCGGCGATCGCGGTGAAGTTGAACGGGGTGACCGCGTAGACGAAACCTTCCAGCGGGCGGTGGTCGGTGCGGTTCCACACGCCGGGCGAGGAGATCGGCTGGTCCGCCAGGATCTGCCGGGCGAACCCCACGTTGAACCGCCAGAAGTCGATCAGCTCGCACGCCGAGTCGATCTCCGCCTGCTGCGCGGTCTTGGACTGGCCGAGCATGGTGGCCGCGTTGAGCGTCTCCCGCCAGGGACCGGCCAGCAGGTCGGCGGCGCGCAGGAAGACCGCCGCGCGGTCGTCGAAGGAGAGCGAGCGCCACTGCCGGCCGGCGGCCAACGCCGCGTCCACCGCCGCCCGGGCGTCCTCCCGGGTGGCGTTGCCGAGCACGCCCAGCTTGGCGGCGTGGTGGTGCGGCTGCACCACGTCGATCCGCTCGCCGCCGCCGAAGCGCTGCTCGCCGCCGATCGTCATCGGCAGCGGCACCTGCTCGGCCGCCAGGTCGTCCAGCCGCCGCACCAGCCGGTCCCGCTCCGGACTGCCGGGCGCGTACGCCCGCACCGGCTCGTTGACCGGGACCGGCACCTCGGTGACTGCGTCGATGGGCATGGCGGGCTCCGTCCTGGGGCTGGTCGGGTGTGACACCAGCCTGACCAGCCGGGGCGCGATCCGCCCGCTCAGACACGCGGACGGCGGACGTGGCGCCCGCCACGTCCACCGGTATCCCGTCCCGCCCCTTCCGGACGGGCCCGGGGTTCAGCCCGTGATCCGGCCCGCCAGCTCGACCGCCTCGGCCAGGCTGTCCACCACCGGGACGCCGACCGGCTCCAGCTTCTCCCGGGTGTGCGAACCGCCGGTGTAGAGCACCGCGTGGGCGCCCGCGCCCAGCGCCGCCAGGGCGTCGTCCGCGGCGTCGCCGATCAGCACCGTACGGGCCGGGTCCACCCGCTCGCCGAGCGCGGCCAGGTGCCGGGTCAGATGCTCCGCCTTCTGGCCGCCGGACGGGCCGCTGCGGCCGTCCACCCGCAGGAAACCGCTGCTCAGGCCGAAGGTGTCGACCAGCGGCACCAGCTTGTCGTGCTCGTACATCGACAGCAGCGACTGGCTGTTCCCGGCCTCCCGCCAGCCGTCCAACAGCTCGCGCACGCCCTCGGTCAGCCCGCAGGACGGACTGAGCTCCCGGTAGCGGTCGTGGAACGCGTCGTCGAGCCTCAGCCACTCCTCCGCGGAGGGCGTCCGGCCGAGCAGGCGCTGGTAGAAGCGGGGAATCGGGATCTCGTACTGCTCGCGGTACTCCTGGAGCGTCATCGGCCCGACGCCGATGGTCGCGAACGCGGCGTTGCTCGCCCCGAGCACGGCCTCCATGTCGTGGAAGAGCGTGCCGTTCCAGTCCCAAACGATGTGAGTGCGCACGGGGTGAAACGGTAACCCGGCCGGGTGACACGCCGGTAGGGCGGAACTCACCCGAGCAGGGAGGGGATCTCCTGGGTCGCGAACCAGAGCAGGTCGTGGTCCTCGGCGCCGTCCACGGTGAACTGGGCGTCCTGGTCGCCGGCGTCGGCCGCGGCCACCGCCGCCACCGCCGCAGCGACGTCCGTGACCACCTCGTCGTCGGACACGTCGGCGTGCACCGCGGCCGCCTTGGCCAGCCGCACCGGGCCGGCCAGCACCACCCGGCCGAGCGAGGCCTGGTCCTGGTACTCGTCGCCGGGGAACGGCCGCACCGACCCGTCCGCCACGTCCAGCGCCACCACCACCCGGCGGCGCGGGGCCCCCGGGTCGGCGGCCAGCAGCCGCAGCGAGGACTGGGCGGCCCGGTTCAGCGCCGCGTACTCCAGCTCCTCCAGGTCGTCGCTGACGTACCACTCGCGCAGCGCGGGCGTCACCGCGTACGCGGCGGACTGGTCCAGGGCGCCGCCCTCGTGCGCCGCCGCCAGGCCGGCCAGGGTGGTGGGCACGTACACGCGCATCGGGGGCACTCTCCGGTTCGTCCAGCGGGGTTCGTCCAGCAGCACAGTCTCCAGCGCCCCAAGAATAAGCGCCGCCGGGCCGCCCGTGATCACCCCTGGTCCGGGGGCGGACGCCCGCGGCCGGACCCGTACGGTGCCCGCGCCGGGCCCGCGTCGGCGCCGCGCCGGGCCCGCGCTAGGCCCGGAGCGCCTCCCGGCTGGTGCGCAGGGCGCTCTCCAGGACGGCGCCGCGGCGGGCCGGGTCCATCATGTTCGGGCCCATCACCGCGAGGTCCGCCAGGGTCGGCGCGAGCAGCCGCACCCGGACGCCCTCGGCCCGCAGCTGGGCGGCCTCGCGCAGCAGCTGCCGGGTGACGGCGTGGCGGTAGCGGCTCACCAGCTGGGCGAGCACTCCGCGCGGACGGTCCCGGGCGCGCCACTCGCGCAGGGCGGCCAGGGTGTCGCGGCCGCCCCCGAGCCGGCCCTCCCGGCCGCCCTGCCCCTCCCGGTCCTCCCGGCCCCGCCGCCCGGCCCGCCCCGGCCTCGGGTCCAGCCGCAGGGCCATCGGGGCGAGCACGTACACCTCGTCCAGCCCCCGGCCGAGCATCAGGTCGGCGTTGGTGGCGGACCAGCAGCCGCCGTCCACGTACGCCGAGCCGTCCAGCCGCACCGGCGCGAACCAGCCGGGGATCGCGCAGGAGGCCATCACCGCGTCGGGCACCGGGACGGCCGGGGCGTCCGGATCGCCGAAGACCACCCGCCGGCCGCTGCGGTAGTCCACGGCCACCACCCGCAGCGGCGATCCCCCGCCGCCGGGCTCCGGCCCTCCCCCGTCGCCGAGCAGGCCGCGCACCAGCTCGCCGACCGGCGCCAGCGAGCCGCGGCCGTGCGGCGCGATCGCCGAGACCATGGTCAGCAGCGGGTACTCGCGCGGGTGCCGGACGGCGTCCCGCAGCAGGCCGGGCGAGCCGATCCCGGCCCGGGGGCGGGGCGGCAGCGCGCCGCCGACGGCGGTGTCGTAGTCGAAGGCCGTCCCGGCCAGCGGCCCCTCGGTGATCGGCAGGCCGCGCTGGTGGTCGCGCAGCTGCTCGGGGCGCACGCCGCCGGCCAGCATCGCGGCGAGGATCGCACCCGCCGAGGTGCCCAGCAGGACGTCGGCCCCGCCCGGCTGCCGCCCGGTGGCCTCCTCGACGGCGCACAGCGCGCCGACCGTCCAGGCCGCGCCGAGCATCCCGCCGCCGCCCAGCACCACGCCGTACCGCGGCACGCCTTCACCGGCGGGCGGGGCGGTGCCCGCGGCCGCCGGGGCCGCCACCCATGTCGTCATACCGGCCGTCCCTCGTCGTGGGAGCCCGGCGGTCCGCTCCCGGTCAGGCTCCGATGGTGCGCGCCGCGCCCGTACGGCGCAATGCGGCGGCCGGGCGCCGCCACCCGGTCCGCCCAGCCGGAGCGTCCCCTTTTGGACCGTACGGCCCGTCCCCGCACGTCAACCGGGCGCCGTCGGACCGCCCCTCCGGCCCGGCGCCGCACAGTCCGGTTCCCCCGGATAGGTGAATTCGGCGGCCCGTCCCGGCCGCCCCGGAAACCCGTTGCCGCCCCGCGCGGGACGCCCCCAGCCTGGACCCGTCCGTACCCGCACCACCCAGCCGAGGAGCCACCCCGTGACCGTCCGGTACAGCGCCCACCCCGCCGCCCGCCCGTACCGCCGTCCGCGTGACGCCGGCGGCTGCGAGCCGGCCGGCCGCCGCCCGCGCCACCCGCGCGCCGCCTGCACCGGAGCCCCCGGGCCGGACGCCGGGTCGGGCTCCGGAGCCTTGGCCGCCCGGTTCGCCCGCCAGCTGGTCGAGGTGCTCACCGGCGCCCGGCCCTCCGGCCAGCTGATGCGGCACACCAGCCTGGACGGCTACGGGCAGCTCGCCTCGCTGGTCCGGGCCGGCGCGCTGCGCCGCGGCGGCCCCGCCGACCGGCCCCGGCTCGGCCCGGTCCACGACCGCTCGCCCTCACCCGACGCGGTCGAGGCCTGCGTGCGGGTCGACCTCGGCCGGCGCCACCACATGGTGGCCTTCCGGCTGGAGCAGCGCGGCCCCGCCGGGCAGTGGCAGTGCACCGCCGTGGAGGCCCGGTGAACGCCCCGCCGCACACCCGCCGGTACGGACCACACGCCCGGCGGTACGGAACGGCGCAGGGCGCCGTCCCGGTCCGGGAACGGCGCCCTGCGTGGCGTCCTGGCTGGTGGCCGGCGGCCGGCTCAGCCCTTGCGGCGGCGGCCCTTGGCCGACTTGGCGGCCTTGCGGCGCTCGGCGCGGGTCATCCCGTCGCCCTCGTCCTCCGGCGCGAGGTCGTCGAAGTCGCCCTCGATGACACCGCCGCCGACCTCGTCCGAGGGGGCCGTGTAGTGCAGCCGCTGCGGCTTCGGGGCCTCCAGGCCCTTGGCCTTGATCTCCGGGCGGGCGGCGTCCTTCTCCAGCTTGTCGAGCGCCACCTGGGCGTCCTCGACCGGGACCTCCTCGACCTGCTGCTCGACCTGGACCTCCAGGTTGAACAGGTAGCCGACGGACTCCTCCTTGATGCCCTCCATCATCGCGGTGAACATGTCGAAGCCCTCGCGCTGGTACTCGACCAGCGGGTCGCGCTGCGCCATGGCCCGCAGGCCGATGCCCTCCTGGAGGTAGTCCATCTCGTAGAGGTGCTCGCGCCAGCGGCGGTCCAGCACCGACAGCACGACCCGGCGCTCCAGCTCGCGCATGATCTCCGCGCCCAGCTGGTCCTCGCGGGCGCCGTACTGGCCCTGGATGTCCTCCTGGACGGACTTGATCAGGAACTCGGGGGTCAGCCCGGCCGGGCCGCCGGCCTCCTCCTCCAGCTCCTCCAGGTCCAGGGTGACCGGGTAGAGCTGCTTGAGCGCGGTCCAGAGCTTGTCCAGGTCCCAGTCGTCCTCGAAGCCCTCGCCGGTGGCCGCGCGGACGTACGCCTCAACGGTGTCGTCCATGAAGTGGCCGACCTGCTCCTGGAGGTCCTCGCCCTCCAGCACCCGGCGGCGCTCGCCGTAGATGACCTCGCGCTGGCGGTTGAGCACCTCGTCGTACTTGAGGACGTTCTTGCGGATCTCGAAGTTCTGCTGCTCGACCTGGGTCTGCGCGGAGGCGATGGCGCGGGTGACCATCTTGGACTCGATCGGCACGTCCTCGGGGACGTTGGCCATCGAGAGCACGCGCTCGACCATGCCGGCCTTGAACAGGCGCATCAGGTCGTCGCCCAGCGACAGGTAGAAGCGGGACTCGCCCGGGTCGCCCTGACGGCCGGAGCGGCCGCGCAGCTGGTTGTCGATCCGGCGGGACTCGTGCCGCTCGGTGCCGAGGACGTAGAGGCCGCCGGCCTCCTTGACCTCGTCCTGCTCGGCCTTCACCGAGGCCTTGGCCTTCTCCAGCGCGGCCGGGAAGGCGGCCTCGTACTCCTCCGGGGTGTCCGTCGGGGTGAGCCCGCGCTGCGCCAGCTCGGCCGCCGCGAGGTGGTCGGAGTTGCCGCCCAGCATGATGTCGGTGCCGCGGCCGGCCATGTTGGTGGCGACGGTGACGGCGCCCTTGCGGCCGGCCTGCGCGACGATCTGCGCCTCGCGCTCGTGGTGCTTGGCGTTCAGCACCTCGTGCGGGATGCCGCGCTTGCGCAGCTCCTGCGACAGGTACTCGGACTTCTCGACCGACACGGTGCCGACCAGCACCGGCTGGCCCTTCTCGTGCTTCTCGGCGATGTCCTCGACCACGGCGGCGAACTTGGCCGGCTCCGACTTGTAGATCAGGTCGGGCTGGTCGATGCGCAGCGGCGTCTTGTTGGTCGGGATCGGCACCACGCCGAGCTTGTAGATCTGGTGGAACTCGGCGGCCTCGGTGGTGCCGGTACCGGTCATGCCCGCGAGCTTGTCGTACAGCCGGAAGAAGTTCTGCAGGGTGATGGTGGCCAGGGTCTGGTTCTCGTTCTGGACCTCCACCCCCTCCTTGGCCTCGATCGCCTGGTGCATGCCCTCGTTGTAGCGGCGGCCGGCCAGGATGCGGCCGGTGTGCTCGTCGACGATCATGACCTCGCCGTTCATCACGACGTAGTCCTTGTCCCGCTTGTACAGCTCCTTCGCCTTGATGGCGTTGTTCAGGAAGCCGACCAGCGGGGTGTTCACCGACTCGTAGAGGTTGTCGATGCCCAGGTAGTCCTCGACCCGGCTGACGCCCTCCTCCAGGATGCCGACCGTGCGCTTCTTCTCGTCGACCTCGTAGTCCCGGTCGATCTTCAGGCGCAGGACCAGCTTGGAGAAGTCGGCGTACCACTTGGTCGCCTGGTCGGCCGGGCCGGAGATGATCAGCGGGGTACGGGCCTCGTCGATCAGGATCGAGTCGACCTCGTCGACGACCGCGAAGTAGTGGCCGCGCTGGACGAGTTCGTCCTGCGACCAGGCCATGTTGTCGCGCAGGTAGTCGAAGCCGAACTCGTTGTTCGTGCCGTACGTGATGTCCATCCCGTACTGGCGCTTGCGCTCGGCGGGCGTCATGTTGGCCAGGATCACGCCGACTTCGAGGCCGAGGAAGCGGTGCACCCGGCCCATCCACTCCGAGTCGCGCTCGGCGAGGTAGTCGTTGACGGTGATCAGGTGGACGCCCTTGCCCGTCAGCGCGTTCAGGTACGCGGGCAGCGTGCCGACGAGGGTCTTGCCCTCACCGGTGCGCATCTCGGCGACGTACCCGTGGTGCAGCGCGGCGCCGCCCATGAGCTGGACGTCGTAGTGCCGCTGGCCGAGCACGCGCTTGGCGGCCTCACGGACGGTGGCGAACGCCTCGGGGAGGATGTCGTCCAGGGTCTCGCCGTCCGCGAGCCGCTGCTTGTACTCGTCGGTCAGTGCGCGCAGCTCGGCGTCGGTGAGGTTGACGAAGTCCTCTTCGATGGAGTTGACCTGGGCGGCAATCCGCTGCAGCTTGCGAAGGATCTTGCCCTCGCCGGCGCGCAGGATCTTGTCGAAGACGGACACGATGAGCGGGCTCCTTGCCTGTATTGGCACTGGACGACTGCACGGCGGGTCCACCCCACCGCACGGGCCATCGTATGCGAGGAGTCCAACCCCCCGGGAGGTGCGTCAGCACGGTATTCCCGTGTCACCCTGGCGAGCACATGGCCCGATAGCACCGTCCACCGGGACAAAACGGTCGGCGGGTCGTGGAGTTGGACGCCAAGGCGGGCGAATAATCGGATGCCCACCTTCCTCCCCTGGCGGAATAATCCGTTCATGGACGAACTTCGCGCCGAACTTCCCGCCCTCACCACCGACCGACTGGTCCTGCGCCCCCCGCAGGAGTCGGACATCGACGCGGTCTACGCCGCCTGCCAGGACCCGGAGATCCAGCGCTGGACGGTCGTCCCGTCGCCCTACCGCCGTGAGGACGCCGAGTTCTTCGTACGCGATCTCGCCATCGAGGGCCGGCGCACCGGGGCGAACCTGATCTGGTGCGTGTTCGAGCGCGAGTCCGGCACCCTGGTCGGCTCCCAGGGGCTCGTCCTGCGCCCCCAGGACCCGGGCTGCGCCGAGATCGGCTGGTGGGCCGTGAAGGAGTTCCGCGGCCGCGGCTACACCACCGAGGCCGCGCGCGCCGTCTCCCACTACGGCCTGCGCGAGCTGGGCCTGCGCCGCCTGGAGTGGCTGGCCTACGTCGGCAACGACGGCTCCCGCGCGGTCGCCGAGAAGGCCGGCTACCGCTTCGAGGGCACCCTGCGCTCGTACGCCGAGCAGCGCGGCGCCTTCCACGACTCCTGGATCGCCTCCCTGCTGCCCTCCGACCTGGCCTGAGCCCTCCGCCCGGACCCGGGCGCTCCGTCCGGGCCCCGGGCCCGCGCTGTCGGTGCCCCGGACTACGCTCCCCGGCATGACCGCCGCCGCCAGCCCCGCCCCCGCCGCCGTCCTCAGCGCGGACGACGCCCGCCGGATCGCCCTGCGCGCCCAGGGCCTGCTGGGCGCGCCGGACCGCCGCGGCGGGGTGCGGGGGGTGCTGCGGCACCTGGGCGCCGTCCAGCTGGACACCATCTCGGTGCTCGCCCGCTCGCACGAGCTGGTGCCGTACGCCCGCCTCGGCGCGGTCGGCCGCCCGGCCGTCGAGGCGGCGTACTGGGGCGGCGGCACGAGCTTCGAGTACTGGTCGCACGCGGCCTGCCTCCTGCCGGTCGAGGAGTGGCCGCTGTTCGCCTTCCGGCGCCGCCGCTACCGCGACCGCGGCCACCTCTGGGGCCACCAGGTCCCGCCCGAGACCTACCGCGCCGTGCTGGACAAGCTGCGGGCCGAGGGGCCGTTGACCTCCACCGAGCTGGGCGGCGCCAAGAAGACCGCCGAGTGGTGGGACTGGTCCGACACCAAGATCGCGGTCGAGCGGGCGCTGGCCTTCGGCGACGTGGTCTGCACCGAGCGCCGGAGCTGGAAGCGGGTCTACGCACTGGCCGAACAGGCCATCCCCGACGCCCTGTTGGGGCAGGAGCGGTCGGACGGGGAGTGCGTGCGCACCCTGGTCGCCCAGGCCGGCGCCGCGCTCGGCGTGGCCACCCGGGCCGACCTGCTGGACTACCACCGGCTGCGCGCCGAGCAGTTGGACCCGGTGCTCGCCGACTGCGGGCTCGTCCCGGTCGAGGTGGCCGGCTGGGGCCCGGACGGCGCCCCGGCCCCGGCCTGGGCCGACCCGGCCGCCCTCGCCACCGCCCCGCGCGGGCGCCACCGCACCACGCTGCTCTCGCCGTTCGACTCGCTGGTCTGGGACCGCGCCCGCACCGAGCGGATCTTCGGCATGACACACCGGCTGGAGGCCTACACGCCCAAGCACAAGCGGGTGCACGGCTACTTCGCGATGCCGCTGCTGACCGGCGGGCGGCTGGTCGGCCGGGTCGACCCGGCCCGCGAGGGGCGCACCCTGGTCGCCCGGCAGGTCTCCCTGGACGGTCCGGGGCGGGGCGCCCGGCACGTCGAGGCGCTGGCGACGGCGCTGCGCGAGGCCGCCGACTGGGTCGGCTGCGACGGGGTGCGGGTCGGGACGCTGCACGACGAGCGGCTGCGCCCGACCCTGGAGAAGCTGCTGGCGGACCGCTAAGTCCCGCCCGGCTCACCCTATTTCGAGGATCTTCTCCCGCATCGCGTACACCACCGCCTCCATCCGCGAGTGCAGCTGGAGCTTCTCCAGGATGTTGCGCACGTGGTTCTTCACGGTGTTCTCGCTGATGAACAGCTCCTTGGCGATCTCCCGGTTGTTCATCCCGGTCGCCACCAGCTTGAGCACCTCCAGCTCCCGGTCGGTGAGCCGGGGCGCGGGCACCAGGTCCCGGTCGTCGGAGCGGCGCTGGATCATCGACTTGAACTCGGTGAGCAGCTTGGACGCCATGGAGGGGCTGATCTGCGACTGCCCGTCGGCGACCGCGCGGATCGCGGTGGCGACCTCGTCGGTGGAGATCTCCTTGAGCAGGTAGCCGGTGGCCCCCGCCTTGATCGCCTCGTAGAGGTCGGCCTCCTCGTCGCTTATCGTCAGCATGATGATCTTGGTGCTCGGTGCCACGTCCTTGATCGCCGTGCAGGCCTCGATCCCGCTGCGGCGCGGCATCCGGACGTCCATGAGGATGATGTCGGGCAGCAGGTCGGCGGCCTTCAGCACGGCCTCGGCGCCGTCCCCCGCCTCGCCGACGACCTTGATGTCCGGCTCCTCCGCGAGGACGATCTCCAGCCCCCGACGGAACAGCGCGTGGTCGTCCACCACCAACACGCGGATCGGTTCACCCCGGTGCGGCTCGTACGCGGGCTCATCCTCCGCCCCCAACGGCAGCGCTGGCCCGACCCCGGGCCCCAGCCCGAAGTGATCCCCCATCCGCTCCTCCCCCTTCGCGGGTCGTCGTGCGCCAATCATTCCACGCCCCGGCGCCGCCCCGGTCACGCTCCGATGCCGATTCCCCCGCAACGGGTGACCCGTCCGTCCGGGGCGCGAGACCGCCCTCGACGCACCGCCGTTGGAACCGCACCGCACCCTCGACGCACCGCTGTTCGAACCGTGCCGCCGTTCGAACCCAACCGCCCCCGAACGCCGGTGACCCCGGCGGCCACGGCCGCCGGGGTCACCCCTCCATCGCTGTTCGGACGGTCAGTCCTCGTCGTCGGCCCCGCCGATCGCGCCGCCCGCCCCGCCACCCGGGCCGGCCGCGAGGTCGGTCTGCAGGTGGATGACGCCGTAGTGGTAACCGTGCCGGCGGTAGACCACGCTCGGCAGGCCACTGTCCTTCTCCACGAAGAGGTAGAAGTCGTGGCCGACCAGCTCCATCTCGTAGAGCGCCTGGTCCAGCGCCATGGGGGCGGCCGGGTGCGTCTTCTCCCGGACCACCAGCGGGCCTTCGCCCTCCACTTCCAGGGATCCCATCATGGTCTTGCGGACGGCGCCGTTCGTCTCGCCCTCCGGCGCCGCCGTCTCCGGCAGCGCGGCCAGGGCCGCGGTCGCCTCGGCGACGCTGATCGGGGTGCGGCCGTTCGCGCCGCCCTTGTGCACCCGACGCCGGTCCGCGGACTTGCGCAGCTGCGCGTCGAGCTTCGCGGAAGCCAGGTCGAGCGCCGCGTACGGGTCACCGGCGGCGGCTTCCGCCCGGATCACGGGGCCGCGGCTGCGGAGAGTGATCTCCACCCGGTCGGAGCGGTCGGCCTGCCGCGGGTTGTGTTCCTTGGACACCTCGACGTCGAGGCTGATGGCCTTGGCGTCGAACTTCTGGACCTTCTCCAGCTTCTCGGCCACGTGCTCGCGGAACCTCTTGGGCACCTCGGTCTTGCGGCCCTTGACGACGATGTCCACGCAGAACTCCGATCCCTCGTGCTGACGCCGATCCGGGTGCTACCGGACCGGACTGAGACCCAGCTGGACCAGCCCATCCACTGCCGGCCCCCCGTCCCCGCCGCCAGCGGCGGAAACGACTGGCCCTCACCTCACTTCCTCCCCACCAGGGACGTTTGAAACCCCCTGGGCCTTATCGAACACCTCACACGGGTTTTTCGCCTCCCCAGGCGATAAGGAGGGTATGACCCGATACTGCGGTCGGGCGGTCAAGCTGGTCCACCCTGTCTACCCTCTCGTGGGTGAAGTAAGGGTAAATACCTGGACAACGCCCCCCGTACGGCCGATTCTGTGCTGACTCTCCGTGCCTGCCGCCGCCAGGAGCAGCCGTGCCGCCGTTCCCCTCCCCCGCCCGTCCGCCGTCCGCCCAGGGGCCGTTCGGCCACGCACTGGCCGGGCTGCTGGACGTCCTGCTGCCCGCCGACTGCGCGGGCTGCGGCAGCGAGCGCACCCAGCTCTGCCCGGCCTGCCGGCACGCGCTGGCCACCGCACGGCCCGCCCCCACCCCGCTGCCCTGGACGCACGCCGCCGCGCCGTACACCGGTCCGGTCCGGCAGCTGCTGCTCGCCCACAAGGAGCGGGGCGCGCTGCGGCTGGCCGCGCCGCTCGGCGAGGCCCTCGGCCGGGCCGTGCGCTCCGCCCTGGGGGCGCGCGCCGGGGCCGCACCTCTGCTGCTGGTCCCGATGCCCTCGGCGCGCTCGGCCGTCCGCGCCCGCGGGCACGATCCGACGCTGCGGCTGGCCGGGGCGGCCGCCCGCTCGCTGCGCCGGGCCGGCCTGGACGTGCGGGCCGCGCCGTTGCTGCGGCACGCCCGGCCGGTCGCCGACCAGGCCGGGCTGAACGCGGCCGAACGGCGCCGCAACCTGCACGGCGCGCTCACCGTGCTGCCGCGTGCCCGGACCGGGCGCGCGGGCCTGGCGGGACCGGGGAGCCTGGTGGGACCGGGGAGCCTGGCGGGCCGTCACCCGGTGCTGGTGGACGACCTGGTGACCACCGGGGCCAGCCTCGCCGAGGCCGCCCGGGCGCTGGCCGACGCCGGCCTCCCGGTCCGGGCGGGCGCCACCGTCGCGGCCACGGTGCGCCCGGCCGACTGACCGTCACCGCGGCCGCCGACACCCCACCGGGCCGGGCCGGAGGCCCCGGAGAGGCTCGGACGCGGCGTCAGCCCGCGTAGAAGAAGGACCGCGGCTTGTCGATCAGCGAGGTCTCCCGCCACTGGTTGTTGACCAGGCGGAAGGCCTTGATCTCGCTCGGCTTGCCGTCCGTCTGCTTGACCTCGCCCATCGCGAGCACCGGCGGCGTCTGGGTCAGGCTGTCCCCGCGGGACTCCGAGGCCGAGACGGTCAGCATGCTCTCGGCGCTCTGCAGCTGGGTCTCGGTGCTCTGCGAGCCGTCCGTGCTGATGAAGTACAGCTGCTGGGTCCGGTCGGCCTCCTTGCCGAGCACGAGCAGCTGGTCGGTCTCCGCCCAGGACACCGAGGCGACGTCGGTGAGCGTGGGAGCGGCCCGGTGCAGCGCGGTGATCTTCACGGTCGGCGCCTGCGGGGTGCCGTCGTGCACGACCAGGCCGAACCACAGCGAGCGGACGGCCGAGCCCGGGGTCCTGGCCACCACGGCCACCCGGACGCCGTCCGAGGAGATCTTCAGCGCCTGCACGGTCTGGCCGGTCAGACCCTCGACCGGCACGGTGTACGACTTGGCACCGCGCACCATCACCACCCGCGGGGCCTGCTTGTTGCGGTCCACCACCCAGAGGTCGCCGCGGCCGTCCCAGGTGGGCGAGGCGAAGCCGTCCTCCTTGTCGCCGCCCTTGGCCGGCGAGGTGAGCACCGGCTCGCCCATGGCCACCGCGCTGTCCGACAGCGGCACCGACCAGACCTGGTGGCCGTCCTCGCTGATCGCGGCGGCCTGGGAGCCGGTGCGGCTGACCGCGAAGGCGCCGAGCGGCGGCTTGGTGTTCGACTGCGGCTTGCCGAGGACCCCGCGGACCGGATCGCCGGGGCGCACCTCGTCGGTCGCCACCAGGGCTCCGTCGGCACGCTGGTAGTACTGCGTCGCCGTCGTCGACCCGGCCAGGGCACCGGGGCCGGTGGACGGCGAGTCACCGCGGGCGGCCGTGCAGGAGCCGTGCGGCCCCTTCAGCTCCAGCCGCGTGATCTGGCCCTTGCCCTGGTCGGCGACGGTGTAGAAGAGCTGGGTCGCCATCCGCCGGCAGGCCATCGGCTCACCGGTGTCCGCCTTGCCGAGCTGCACGTGGGCGACCCGGTTGTCGTCGATGCTCACCTTGTCGACCGTGGTGCCGGCCGGGAACGCCGTGCGGACCACCGGCGAGAGCCAGACGGAGGGGCCGTCGACGAGCGCCCGGACGGCCGAGGTGAGCGGGTCTATCCGGCGCCGCAGGTAGACCGGGTCGGCGAGCAGCACCTCCTGGCCGGTGCTCCCGGACACCACCGAGGACGGGTCGGGCGCGGTGTAGAAGAACCGCTCGACCTGCCGGAAGCTGTTCCGGAAGTTGGTCTCGTTCATGATCACGCCGGGCGCCAGCCTGTCGATCCGCCACTCGCCGTCCTTCTGCCGGACGAAGGTGAAGTCGGACGAGTCGTTGTTCTGCCCGGCGACCCGCGCGTACGAGTGCCGCTCGTCGACGCCGGCGACCAGCTGCCCGCTCACCTGCAACGACGCCGTGGTGTCCGTGTCGGTGACGTCCTGGCCGGGCGGGATGCCGGTGGCGGAGAGCACCTTCGTCCCGGCGTCCGGGTTCCAGGTGGCGGCGGCGCTCTCGGTGAGGTACTTGCGCGCGGTGTCGTACCCCTCGTCGGCGGTCACCGCGTCCAGGAACCCGTTCAGCAGCTCGCGCGGCTTGGCGCCCCGGGCGGGCGCCACCGGGTAGACCCGGGCCTGCAGGTCCTTGTCGGCCGAGCCCTGGGACAGCTCCACCCTGGTGATGCCGCCGGAATCCGGCATGGCCGCGCAGCCGCTCGCCACCAGGGCGCCGAGCAGCCCGCCGACCACCGCGAGGAGCCGCGGCTCAGTCCTGTTGCTCGTCCTTCGCACGCTGCGACCCCTCCGCGTCCGTCGTCCCACCCGTCGCGTCCGGCTCCGCCGTCCGCTGTGCCACCGACGGCCGTCCCGGCGTCGGGTCCACCATCACCTGGGCGCCGGTGGCCCCGTACCCGGCGGCCGTCCACACGCCCGAGGGGTCCGCGCGCGGACCCTCCGGCAGCTTGCGCCGGCCCAGCCCGGGGCCGATGTTCAGCACCCCGCCGAGCCCGCTGCCGAGGCCGCCGCTCACCGTCTCCGGCGTCTCCGCCTGCTCCTCGACGGCGGCCGTCGCCGTCGAGCCGGCCGGGCTGATCGCCCGCCGGTACGGCGTGCCCTGCGCGCCCAGGCCCCGGTTGTTGCGGGAGTCCTCCGGCTCCAGCCGGAACGGCGCCCGGCTGATCTCGCCGCCGCGGGTGCGCGGCAGGGTGAGCCGGAAGTGCGAACCGCCGCCGGGCTCGCCCCAGGCCTGGAGCCAGCCGCCGTGCAGGTGGGCGTCCTCGACCGCGATGGACAGGCCGAGGCCGGTGCCGCCGGTGGTCCGCACCCGGGACGGGTCGGCCCGCCAGAAGCGGTGGAACACCCGGGACGCCTCGCCCGGCTTGAGCCCGATGCCGTAGTCGCGCACGCCGACCGCGACCGCGCCGTCCGCCGAGCCCAGCCGGACCACCACGTCGCGGCCCTCGCCGTGCTCCAGCGCGTTGACCACCAGGTTGCGCAGGATGCGCTCGATCCGGCGGGAGTCCACCTCGGCCAGCACCGGCTCGCCGTCGCCGCGGATCACCACGGCGCTGCCCTTGGCCTCGGCGAGCGGTTCGGCGGCCTCCACCACCCGGGCGACGATCTCGCGCAGGTCGACCGGCTCGGCGTCCAGGATCGCGGCGCCGGCGTCGAAGCGGCTGATCTCCAGCAGGTCGGCGAGCAGCGACTCGAAGCGGTCCAGCTGGCCCTGCAGCAGCTCCGCCGAGCGGGCCGCCATCGGGTCCAGGTCCTCGCGGCTGTCGTAGATGAGGTCGGCGGCCATCCGGACCGTGGTCAGCGGGGTGCGCAGCTCGTGCGAGACGTCCGAGACGAAGCGCCGCTGCACCCGGGACAGCTCCTCCAGCTGGCGGATCTGCGCCTGGAGGGCGTTGGCCATCCGGTTGAAGGACTCCCCGAGCCGGGCGATGTCGTCCGTCCCGGTGACCTTCATCCGCTCTTCCAGGTGCCCGTCGGCGAGCCGCTCGGAGATCCCGGCGGCCATCCGGACCGGGGTGACCACCTGGCGCACCACGACCCAGGCGATGCCGCCCATGAGGATCACCACGAACACCCCGGCGGTCGCCAGGGTGCCGGTGACCAGGTTGAGGGTGTCGGTCTCCTGACCGAAGGAGAAGACGTAGAACAGCTGGTACGAGGTCTCCGCCGGGCCGCGGAACTGCATGCCGAGGGCCAGCCCTGGCTCGGACGTGACGCTGCTGCCGGGCGAGCGCTGGATCCGGGTCGGCTGGTCGAACATCTGGCCGGGCTCGGCGGCCAGCTTGGCCCGCAGGGTGTCCGGGATGCTGATCGGCTGGATGTCGCCCGAGTAGCGCGGCGCGAAGCCGCCCCCGTCGGGGACGACGGCGCCGGTGCCGGGGGACATCGCGATCACCGAGTAGACGGTCTGCCCGCTCCCGGCCAGGTCGTTGACCTGCCGCAGCAGCCAGGTGCCGATCTCGTCGACGGTCGGGTCGGCGGTGCCCCGCAGCTTCTGGTCCCGGGCCTCGTCGATCTTCTTCTGCTCGACCTGGAAGCCGATCCGGGCCTGCGCGCGGGCGGCGTCCGTCTTGGTCCCGAGCAGGCCGGTGCGCACCTGCGCCACCACGACCACGCCCAGCACCAGGACGACCGCGATGGACGCCAGCAGCGACACCGCGACCACGCGCAGCTGGATCGACCGGCGGTACAGCGCGGCCACCCGGTGCGTGGGACGGCGCAGCTGACGCTTCACCAGCGCGAACACGCCGGAAGGGCCGCGTCGGCGACGGGTGGTCGAACTCAGCACGTCGCCGCGCACGGCCCCCGCCCCGTCGGTCGCGGAACCCGACGGGGTGTCGTCTGCCCGCTCCGTCACGTCAGCTGGGTCCCGCCTTGTAACCGACGCCGCGGACGGTCACCACGATCTCGGGGCGCTCCGGGTCCTTCTCGATCTTGGAACGCAGGCGCTGCACATGAACGTTGACCAGACGGGTGTCCGCCGCGTGGCGGTAGCCCCAGACCTGCTCCAGCAGCACCTCGCGGGTGAACACCTGCCAGGGCTTGCGGGCCAGCGCGACCAGCAGGTCGAACTCCAGCGGGGTCAGCGGGATGCCCCGGCCGTCCCGCTTCACGGAGTGGCCGGCCACGTCGATCACCAGGTCGCCGATGGTCAGCTGCTCGGGCGTCGGCTCCTCGGCGCGGCGCAGCCGGGCGCGAACCCGGGCCACCAGCTCCTTGGGCTTGAACGGCTTGGTGACGTAGTCGTCGGCCCCCGACTCCAGGCCCACCACCACGTCGACCGTGTCGGTCTTCGCGGTCAGCATCACGATCGGGATGCCGGACTCGGCCCGGATCTGCCGGCACACGTCGATGCCGTCCCGGCCGGGCAGCATCAGGTCGAGCAGGACCAGGTCCGGCTTGGTCTCCCGGAAGGCGGCTAGCGCCCTGTCCCCATCCGCGACGAAAAACGGCTCAAAACCCTCACCCCGCAGCACGATACCGAGCATCTCGGCCAGTGCGGAGTCGTCATCAACGACGAGGACGCGTCCCTTCATGCGTCCATCTTCTCATTACCGGATTGTGACCTGCCGCACAGCAGTGCCAATGCTCCAGAACGGCCAACTCCCCCACCGGTGCATTCCGGCCATACCGGGCGAATGCTCCCCCGGAAACGCCTCCGGACCCCCCGCGAACCCGCGCCGGACCACCGCCCGACCCGCCGCGGAGGACCGTTGCCGATCAGCAACCGGATCGCCATGGGGCCGGTTTCCGGCCCCATGGCACGATGGGCGCTGCGCGCGGGCGGAAGATCCGTTCGCAGTCGCGCCCGTGACGCCCTCCGAGGAGCAGTGATGACCGACACCCCGGGCTGGGCCTCGCCCAGCTCGTCCGAGCCGCCCCGCGACGACGCCCGGCCCCCGGCCGACGCGCCCGCCGCCGTGCCCGGGCCGTCGGCACCACCACAGGCCGCCCCCGGCTGGACCGGCCCGGCCGGCGCCCCCGGGAACGGACAGCAGTGGGGACAGCAGTGGGGCCAGCAGCCTCCCGGCGGCCACCGCCCGTACGGCTGGGGCGCCCCGGCGAGCCCCAAGCCGGGCGTCATCCCGCTGCGCCCGCTGAGCTTCGGCGAACTGCTCGACGGTGCCGTCACCACCGTCCGCCGGCACTGGCGCACCGTGCTCGCGCTCTCGCTCGGCCTCGCCGTGGTCGCCCAGGCCGGCAGCCTCCTGGTCAACCTGCTGGTCAAGGGCAAGACCGGCGAGGCCACCCAGACCCTGCGGATGCTGGCCGGACTGCCGCTCGAACTGCTGCTCAACGTGTTCGCCACCGCGCTGCTCACCATCGTGGTCAGCCGCGCCGTCCTCGGCCGGTCGGCGACCGCCGGGGAGGCCTGGCGCGACGCCCGCCCCCGGCTGCTGCAGCTGCTCGGGCTGACCCTGCTCACCGTCCTGCTCGGCCCCGGCGTGGTCCTGCTCGGCTTCACCCCGCTGATCGGCTACACCCTCGCCGGCCAGGGCTCCGTCGCCATCGCCGGCCTGCTCACCCTGGTCGGCCTGCTGACCGTGCCGGTCGCCGTCTGGCTGTGGATGCGCTTCAGCCTCGCCGCGCCCGCCCTGATGCTGGAGAAGCAGGGCGTGCTGACGGCGCTGTCGCGCTCGCGGCGGCTGGTCCGCGGCGCCTGGTGGCGGGTCTTCGGCATCAACCTGCTCGGCCACGTGCTGGCGCTCGTCGTCGCGATGGTCGTCGTCGTCCCGTTCCAGTTCCTCGGCCTGCTGCTCGGCTTCGAGAGCCTCGACGCCCAGGGCCTGCCCGACACCGCCGACCAGGGCGTGGCCATGCTGCTCCTGCTGGCGGTCGCCGGGATCATCGCCGGCACCTTCACCACCCCCTTCATCGCCGCCGTCGGCGTGCTGGTCTACATCGACCAGCGGATCCGCCGCGAGGCCCTGGACATCGAACTCGCCCGCGCGGCCGGCCTGCCCGAGCAGAGCGGCACCGGCTGGGGCGCGCAGGGCGACCCGGCACCGGCGAGGCGCTGAACCGGATGCCTAACTGGGGGGACAGGCTCCTCGCCGCGGGCGGCGCACCCGTCACCGTGCCGCGTGACCCGGCGCGCGAGGCCGCCCGCGACGAGCTGCTCGACGCGGAGTACCACAAGCACGACCCGTCCGTACTGCAACGCGTCACGGACTGGATCTACGACCACATCGCCAAGGCGCTCGACAGCATCTCCGGCGACGGCACCACCGGCACCACCGGGCTGGTCCTCTTCCTGATCGTCGCGGTGCTGATCGGCGGCGCGGTCTGGTGGCGCCTCGGCGCACCCCGCCGCGCCGCCCGCACCGTCCAGGACGTGTACGGCGCCGAGGGCCCGCGCAGCGCCGACCAGTACCGGACGGACGCCGCCGGGCACGCCGCCGCCGGACGCTGGACCGAAGCCGTCCGCGAACAGATGCGCGCCCTGGTGCGCGGCCTGGAGGAGCGCACCCTGCTCGACAACCGCCCCGGCCGCACCGCCGACGAGGCCGCCGCCGAGGCCGGCCGGGCGCTGCCCGAGCACGCCGCCGCGCTGGCCGCGGCCGCCCGGACCTTCGACGACATCGCGTACGGCGAGCGCACCGCCGACCAGAGCGCGTACCGGCTGCTGCACGAGCTCGACCGGACGCTGGAGCGCACCCGCCCGGTCCTCGCGCCCCCCGCACCGGCTCCGGCTACGGCCTCGGGAGGAGCGGCATGACCAATACCGTCCCCGCCCCCGCACCCGCGGCACCGCCCGTCGCCGAGCCGCCCGCCGCCGCCGCCGCGACCAGCCTCGCCCCGACCACCCGCGGCCTGTGGCGCCGCGCCCGCTGGTACCTGGCCGTCCTCGCCGCCCTGCTGATCGGCGCCGCCGCCGTGTCCGCCCTCGGCCAGGACCGCCGCTACCCGCCGCTGGACCCGCGCTCGTACGACCGCGACGGCACCCACGCCGTCGTCGCCCTGCTCGAACGCCAGGGCCTCAAGGCCGAGTTCACCACCGACCCGGCCACCGCCGCGGCCGGCCCGGACACCCTCGTCCTGCCCGAACCCGACCTGCTCGACCCCGCCCAGCTGCGCGCCGTCGCCGCCGCCCGGCACCGGCGGCTGGTGCTGGTCGCCCCCGGCCCGGCCGCGCTCACCGCGCTCGCCCCCGGCATCCGGCTGTCCGACGACGCCGGCGGGCTCCCGTACGCCTCCGTCCGCTCCACCCCCGCGGAGTGCGCCCTCACCGAGGCCGTCCGGGCCGGCAGCGCCCAGCAGGGCGGCATGCTCTACACCAGCGGCAGCCGCGGCACCGGCTGCTACCCGCGCGCCCACGGCTACCCGCTGGTCGTCCTCCCGGCCGGCGACGGCGACCGCGACGTCGTCGTGCTCGGCAGCGGCACCTTCCTGCACAACGGCGAACTCGCCAAGGACGGCGACGCCGCCCTCGCCCTCGGCCTGCTCGGCTCGCAGCCCCGCCTCACCTGGCACCTGCCCGACTACTCCGCCCCGCTCCCCGAGGGCGCCCGCACCAAGAGCTTCGGCGACTTCCTGCCGAGCGGCTGGCACTGGGCCGGCTACCAGCTCGCCGTCGCCGCCGTGCTCGCCGCCCTCTGGCGCGGCCGCCGGCTCGGCCCGGTGGTCAGCGAGAACCTGCCCGTGGTGGTCCGCGCCGCCGAGACCACCGAGGGCCGCGCCCGCCTCTACCGGCGCGCCAAGGCCCGCGGCCGCGCCGCCGAGGCCCTGCGCGGCGCCACCGCGCACCGCCTCGCCCCCGCCCTGGGCGTCCCGCTCCAGGCCGGCGCACCCGACCCCGACGCGCTCTGCGTCGCCCTGGCCGACCGGCTGTCCGAACGGCCCGCCGGGGACGTCCGGGCCCTGCTGTACGGCCCGCCCCCGACCGACGACGCCGCACTGCTGCGGCTCGCCGACGACCTCGACGCCCTCGAAAGGCAGGTACGGAACCCGTGACCGACCAGGCAACCGCCCAGCTCCGCCCCGTCCCCGGCACGGCGCCCGCCACCCCCGCCACCGACCCGCGCGCCGCGCTGACCGCCCTGCGCGCCGAGATCGGCAAGGCCGTGGTCGGCCAGGACGCGGCCGTCACCGGCCTGGTCGTCGCCCTGCTCTGCGGCGGCCACGTGCTGCTGGAGGGCGTCCCCGGCGTCGCCAAGACCCTGCTGGTGCGCACCCTGTCCACCGCGCTCAGCCTGGGCACCAAGCGCATCCAGTTCACCCCCGACCTGATGCCCGGCGACGTCACCGGCTCGCTCGTCTACGACGCCCGCACCGCCGAGTTCTCCTTCCAGCCCGGCCCGGTCTTCACCAACCTGCTGCTCGCCGACGAGATCAACCGCACCCCGCCGAAGACCCAGGCCGCCCTGCTGGAGGCCATGGAGGAGCACCAGGTCACGGTGGACGGCGAGGCGCGCCCGCTGCCCGTCCCGTTCCTGGTCGCCGCGACCCAGAACCCGGTCGAGTACGAGGGCACCTACCCGCTGCCCGAGGCCCAGCTGGACCGCTTCCTGCTCAAGCTGGTCCTGCCGCTGCCCGACCGCGACCAGGAGTTCCAGGTGCTCTCGCGGCACGCCGCCGGCTTCGACCCGCGCGACCTCGGCGCGGCCGGCGTCCGCCCGGTCGCCGGCCCCGAGCACGTCGCCGCCGCCCGCGAGCAGATCGCCAAGCTGACCGTCTCCCCCGAGGTCCTCGCCTACATCGTCGACCTCTGCCGGGCCACCCGGCAGTCCCCGTCGCTGTCCATCGGCGTCTCCCCGCGCGGCGCCACCGCCCTGCTCGCCGCCTCCCGCGCCTGGGCCTGGCTGGCCGGCCGCGACTACGTCACCCCGGACGACGTCAAGGCGCTCGCCCTGCCCACCCTGCGGCACCGGGTCGCGCTGCGCGCCGAGGCCGAGATGGAGGGCGTCACCGCCGACTCCGTCATCCAGGCCGTCCTCACCCAGACGCCCGCACCCCGCTGACCCCACCCCGCCGTACCGCCCCCGTTCCGGCCGCCGGCCCACGGGTTCCGACGCACGGGCTTCCGAAGGAGCGCACCGCATGGCCCTCACCGGGCGAACCGCCCTGCTCGCCGCACTCGGCGCGCTCGTCGTGGGCCTGCTGCTGCCGTCCTGGACCGGGATCGGCCTGGTCACCGGTGCGGTGCTGGTCGCCGTCGCGGTCGACCTGGTGCTCGCCGCCCCGGTCCGCGGCCTGCGGTTCGGGCGGGCCGGCGACACCACCGTCCGGCTCGGCGAGCCCGCCACCGTCGAACTGACCGTCACCAACCCGTCCGGCCGGCCGCTCCGCGGCCTGGTCCGCGACGCCTGGGCCCCCTCCGCCTGGCGCCCCGGCACCGCCGAGGCCGCCTCCCGGCACACCCTTGCCCTCCCCGGCGGCGAACGGCGCCGGATCACCACCGTGCTCACCCCCACCCGCCGCGGCGACCACCACGCCCACCGGGTGACGGTCCGCTCGCTCGGCCCGCTCGGCCTGGCCGCCCGCCAGGGCTCGCACCTCGTCCCCTGGACGGTCCGCGCGCTGCCCCCGTTCGCCAGCCGCAAGCACCTGCCCTCCCGGCTCGCCCGGCTGCGCGAACTCGACGGCCGCACCTCCGTCCTGACCCGCGGCCAGGGCACCGAGTTCGACTCCCTGCGCGAGTACCTGCCCGGCGACGACGTCCGCTCCATCGACTGGCGCGCCAGCGCCCGCCGCAACACCGTCGCCGTCCGCACCTGGCGCCCCGAACGCGACCGGCACATCCTCGTCGTCCTCGACACCGGCCGCACCTCGGCCGGCCGGGTCGGCGACGCGCCCCGCCTGGACGCCGCCCTCGACGCCGCGCTGCTGCTCACCGCCCTCGCCACCCGGGCCGGCGACCGGGTCGACCTGCTCGCCCACGACTCCCGCAAGCGCGTCGCGGTGGCCGGCAGCTCGGCCCACGAGGTGCTGCCCGCCTTCACCAACGCGATGGCCGGGCTGGAACCCGCGCTGCACGAGACCGACATGCGCTCACTGGTCGCCACCGCGCTCAAGATGGCGCCGCAGCGCTCGCTGATCGTGCTGCTCACCGGCCTCGACGCGGCCCCGGTCGAGGACGGCCTGCGTCCGCTGCTGCCGATGCTCACCAAGCGCCACGAGGTCGTCCTCGCCTCGGTCGCCGACCCGCAGCTGGACGCCCTCGCCGCCGGGCGGGGCACCCTGGAGGCCGTCTACGGCGCGGCGGCCGCCGAACAGACCCGGGCCGACCGCCGGGCCACCGCCGAGCACCTCACCCGCCACGGCGTCACCGTCCTGGACGCCCCGCCGACCCGGATCGCCCCGGCCCTCGCCGACACCTACCTGGCGCTGAAGGCCGCCGGCCGGCTCTGAGCCCCGCTCCCCCGGCCGGACTCAGTCCGTCCGACGATCCTTCAGAAGCGTGTTGAGCCGGGCCGCCTGACGGGTCAGATGGTCGCGCTCGGCAAGGTCGGGCGCCCGGTGCGCCGCCTCCGCGTACAACCGGGCCGCCGCCACCAGGTCCCCGTCGCGCTCATGGAGGTACGCCGCCACCGCCGCGTACCTGGGCAGCGCGTCGTCCAGCTCCGCGAGCGCCGCCAGCCCCGCGCGCGGACCGTCGGCCTCGCCGACCGCCACCGCGCGGTTGAGCCGCACCACCGGGCTGGCGGTCAACCGGACGAGCTCGTCGTACCACTCGACGATCTGCACCCAGTCCGTCTCCCCGGCGGTGGGCGCGTCGGCGTGCAGCGCCGCGATGGCCGCCTGGGCCTGGAACTCGCCCAGCCGGTCCCGGGCCAGGGCCCCCTGGAGGATGCCGATGCCCTCGGCGATCAGCCCGGTGTCCCACCGGCCGCGGTCCTGCTCGGCCAGCGGCACCAGCGCGCCGTCGGGCGCGGTCCTGCCCGCCCGCCGGGCGTGGTGCAGCAGCATCAGGGCCAGCAGTCCGGCCACCTCGGGGTGGTCGATCACCGCGGCGAGCTGCCGGGTGAGCCGGATCGCCTCGGCCGCGAGGTCGAGATCGCCGGAGTAGCCCTCGTTGAAGACCAGGTAGAGGACCCGGAGCACGGTCGCGACGTCCCCCGGCTGATCGAACCTGACGGCCGAGACGGTGCGCTTGGCCCGGCTGATCCGCTGCGCCATGGTCGCCTCGGGCACCAGGTAGGCCCGGGCGATCTGGCGGGTGGTCAGCCCGCCCACCGCCCGCAGGGTCAGCGCCACCGCCGACGAGGGCGTCAACGACGGGTGGGCGCACAGGAAGTAGAGCTGCAGCGTGTCGTCCACGGCGGCCGCGGGCCCCGGCTCCGGCTCCTGGTCGACCAGGTCCTCCCGGCGCCGGCGGGCGGCCTCCGACCGGGTCGCGTCCAGGAACTTGCGCCAGGCCACGGTGACCAGCCAGCCCTTGGGATCGCGCGGCCGCTCGGCCGGCCAGAGCCGGACCGCCTCGACCAGCGCCTCCTGCACCGCGTCCTCGGCCGCCGCGAAGTCAGCTCCGCGGCGGACGAGGACTCCGATGACGCTCGGTGTGAGACTCCTCAGCAGGGCCTCGTCCATCGGGGACGTCACTCCGTGATGGTCGCCGGCATCGCCAGGAACGGACGCAGCTCCAGCCACTCGTGGATCGGCTCGCCCCCGGCCCCGGGCGCGGCCGACAGCTCCCCGGCCAGCTCGACGGCCCGCTCGTAGCTGTCGACGTCGATCACCATCCAGCCGGCGATCAGGTCCTTGGTCTCGGCGAACGGACCGTCGGTGACCGGCGGACGCCCCTCGCCGTCGTACCGGACCCACGTCCCCTCGGGTGCGAGCGCCTGGCCGTCGACGAACTCGCCGGTCTTCTCCAGCCGGTCCGCGAACTCCTGCATGTACCGGATGTGCGCCGTGACCTCCTCCGGCGTCCACTGGTCCATCGGCACGCAGTTGACCGCGCTCGGGGCACCCCGGTAGTGCTTCAGCAACAGGTACTTGGCCATCGTCTTCTCCTCGGATCCTCGGAGCTGGTGCGACCCATTGTGGCCGCGTCCACTCCGGGGACGGTGCCGGGCACGGGTTCTCGACACGGCCGGCCAAGATTCTTTCCGGCCCGCCCCGTAACCGGCCCACAACGCGAAGAGTCCCTGAAAACGCGAAGAACCCCCATCCGGGACCCGGATGGGGGTTCTTCTGAAGAATTGTTCGGCGGCGTCCTACTCTCCCACAGGGTCCCCCCTGCAGTAC